>JBMTIF010000212.1:0-4891 GCA_049437045.1 Alphaproteobacteria bacterium
TTCAAGCGCCGAGAACGTCTGTGATGCGTTGTTTGGTTTGGTCTGAGACGACCAGCCCCAGCTTGGAGCGTCGCCACAGGATGTCGTCGAGGGCGACAGCGTACTCCCGGTTCTTGAGATACTCAATTTCGCCCAGTGATACCCCGCTGCCAAAGTCTTCGCCCCAGTTGGCCGCGATGTCATAGGCGTGCGAGCCATAGTTGCGGAGCAGACGCCACGCGGTCTTGGCTGGGATATCTGCATGCGCTGCGCGGAACGCCAACAGGGCCGCATCGAAATCCAGACCGATGTCCCCGCCGGGCAGCACCGAACCCCGGGTCCAGGTCTGCTTCATGTCGAAAAACGGCTTGAAGTGGTCCACAGCTTCCTCAGACAACTCCCGATACGCGGTCAGCTTGCCGCCGAAGATGGTCAGCAGCGGCGCATCCCCGCCCGGGGTGCCGTCGAGGCGGAAAGTATAGTCCCGGCTCACCTTGGAGGCGCTCTTTCCCTCTTCAAACAGCAGGGGGCGAACCCCGGCGTAGGTCCAGACCACGTCCGCGTCGGTCAGCGTTTTCTTGAAATAGCGGTTCACGGCGGTGAGCATGTAGCTCTGTTCTTCCGCCGTGCAATGAACGTTGCGCGGGTCGTCGGTGTGTTCGACATCGGTGGTGCCGATCAGGGTGAAATCCTGCTCGTACGGAATGGCGAACAGGATGCGGCCATCGGTGTTCTGGAAGATGTAGGCGTGATCGCCCTCGAAAGCCCGAGGCACCACGATGTGCGAGCCGCGCACCAGCCGCAGCTTGGCCGGGTCGTTGGAGCTGACCACTTGCGCGTCGATATCGGCTGCCCAAGGCCCGCCTGCGTTCACCACGGCACGGGCCTGAGCCTGGGTTTCAGTGCCGTCTTCGGCCTGCAAAGTCAGGGTCCAGAGCTTGCCGTCTTCGGTGCGACGGGCGCTGGTGACTTTGGTGCGGGTGCAGACGGTCGCGCCGCGGGCTTGGGCGTCCATAGCGTTGAGCACCACCAGCCGCGCATCCTGTACCCAGCAATCGGAATAGAGAAACCCGCGCTTGACCCAATCCTGCAGGGGTGCGCCTTCGATGCCTGTGCGCAGGGACAGCCCCTTGGAGCCGGGCAGCAGCTCGCGCTTACCGAGATGGTCGTAGAGGAACAAGCCTGCGCGGATCATCAGGAAGGGCCGCTGTTCGGGTGAGTGCGGCAGGCAAAAGCGCAGCGGCCAGACGATGTGCGGAGCGGCACGCATGATGACTTCGCGCTCCGCCAGCGCTTCGCCCACCATCTTGAACTCGTAGTTCTCCAGATAGCGCAAGCCGCCGTGGATCAGCTTGGTTGATGCCGAGGACGTGCCGCTGGCGAAATCCTTGGCTTCGACCAGCAAGGTCTTCAGCCCGCGCCCCTGCGCATCCCGCGCGGTCCCGGTTCCGTTCACGCCGCCGCCGATGACGGCGAGATCGAAAATCTCCATTGCTCAGCTGTCCTTTTGGACCAAGGATCAGGAAGACGGTACGGGGGTCTGATCGCGGTCTATGATGTGAATGTATGACCCTAGGATAGAACCGATTTGATGCCCGTGAAGGCCCAATGATGCCTGTCTGCTGTCCGCTGCGTGGAACAGTGTTGGTGGTGATAGGCACTCGGCGGTCGAGGCGTGGAATTCGTGGCCTTTTAGCGCGGCTCCGGCCCAGAAATCTTCCGGAGCTGTCAGCGAACGGTAGCCCAGTGTTCGCGCGGCTCCGTCGGTGTAGTGGGTGACGACGGGCAGTAGGCCGGCCATCTCGAACCGGACGCCGTTGACGGTCAAAGCCTGACCCAGTGCCATATAGCCCCCGCACTCCCCGTAAATCGTCGCGCCACGTGCGGCGGCAGAACGCAAGGAGTCCCAGAATGCATCCGCAGCGCTGAGTTTGTCGGCATGGAGTTCGGGGTAGCCGCCGGGCAGGAACACGAAATCAGCCGTGTCCGGCACGCGGTCGTTGTTGAGCGGAGAAAAGCTTATTTCCTGCCCACTGAGCCAATGGGGATAGGCGAAGCGAAAGGCATCGTCGCGTGCGATGGCAATCATGCCGGCATGAGCCGGAAAGAAGCCGGTGTTTTTCCCGGGTGAGGAGGCCTGTGGCAGCGGTTTTGCCAAAGCGGCGAGTGCTTCAAGATCAAAACGCTCCCCGATGACAGCGCCCAGACGCTGTGCCTGCAGGGACATGTTCGGCAATTCCTGCGGCAGGGTCAGGCCAAGGTGACGACTGGGCCAGCTCAAGTCGGGTAGGCGGGGTAGACTGCCCAGAACCGCAACCCCACTGCTCGCAAGCGCGTCGCGCAGCATGGTTTCATGTCGCGCCGTACCCACGCGGTTCAGAATGACGCCTGCGACCCTGATCGTTGGGTCAAACTGGCTGAATCCCTGCACCAGAGCTGCGATTGAACCGGCCATGCCTTTGGCGTCAATCACCAGCACCACCGGCAAATCCAGCATCCGCGCCAGATCGGCTGTGGACCCTCCACCCGCTTGCGCACCGTCAAACAGTCCCATGACGCCTTCGATCACGCAAAGGTCTGCGGACGTGTCAGCGAGAAGGCCTTTCATGCGCTCCGGCGGCATGGCCCAGGGGTCGAGGTTGGGGCAGGGAAGCCCGGCTGCAATGGCATGATAGTGCGGGTCGATATAGTCCGGACCGACCTTGAACCCCTGAACCGTGGATCCGGCGTTTCGCAGCGCAGCCAGCAGCCCAAAGGTCAGGCTGGTTTTCCCCGAGCCCGACGACGGCGCCGCGAGGATGAACCCCTTAGCCATGATTCCAGTTCAGCTGGTCTCGCAGTGGGACCACATCCCCCACCACGATCAGCGACGGCGGTGTCAGACCGGCAGCTTGAACATCGTGGGCGCAGGTTGACAGCGTGGACATGAGCACCTGTTGGTCCTCGTATGTCGCTTTACACACCACCGCTACGGGCTCATCCACCGGTCGGCCAGCGTCGATCAGGCGTTGGGTGATACGGGCGATGTGCTTGATCCCCATGAAGATCACCAGAACCGGCGAGCCCTTGGCCAGTGCTTCCCAGTCCAGGCGCTCGTCTGGCACATCACCGCTCATCGAATGCCCGGTGACGAAGGAAACAGCGGCGTTCACGGTGCGGTGCGTCACGGGGATCCCGGCATAGGCCAGACCGCCAACCCCGGCAGATATGCCCGGAACAACCCGGAAGTTCACACCGGCTTCGCGCAGCACCAAAGCCTCTTCTCCGCCCCGGCCAAAGACAAAGGGATCGCCGCCCTTGAGCCGGACCACGCGCTTGCCTTGCTGTGCCAGTCCGATCAGGCGCTGGGTGATGTCGGCCTGCTTGGGCGAGGGTCGCCCGCCGCGCTTGCCGGCAAAGACGATTTCCGCACCGCTGGGTGCGAGAGACAAAAGCCGCTCGTCCACCAGCGCATCATAGACCACAGCGTCCGCCTGACGCAGCGCCTCAGCGCCCATCAGCGAAATCAACCCCGGATCACCGGGACCGGCGCCAACCAGCCAGACCCAGCCGGGCTCAAGTTCAGGAAAGGTGTAATCGCGAATCATGGGGTTCTTATCAGCATACTAAAGCGGTTTTCGCCTAGAGCTATGCGCGCATGGCACGAAGCAGGACTTGGCATCTGCGGCAGAAACAGGCTTTTGTGCGTCTATGAGTGTTTCAACCGTACCCACACCGAAGAAACCAGAGGACACCAGCGCGCTCAAGCGGGGCTGGACCACTGGCGCGTGCGCGGCTGCGGCTGCCGCTTCGGCCTTTGGCGCCTTACGCGGGCAGGGGTTCGAGGATCCCGTGACCATCCGTCTCCCCGGCGGGCAAGAGCCGGGCTTTGTGCTCGCGGTCGAGGAGGTGGGCGAGGGCTGGGCCATGGCCGGGGTGATCAAGGACGCCGGTGACGACCCCGACATCACCCACGGCGCTCTGGTCCGCGCGCGGGTGCGCTGGGGCCAGACGGGGAGCGGGCTGGTTTTCATCGCAGGCGTGGGCATCGGCACGGTTACCAAACCCGGTTTGCCCATCGCCGTGGGTGAACCGTCCATCACACCCGGACCGCGCGCGCAGATCGCTGATGCATTGAGCGCCCGAAATGCCGGTACTGTTCCTGATCTGGAAATAGAGCTGTCCATTCCCGGTGGCGAAGACATGGCGCTCAAGACCCTGAATCCGCGACTGGGGGTTTTGGGCGGCTTGTCGATTCTGGGAACCACCGGGGTGGTGATTCCCTATTCCTGCAGCTCGTGGATCCACTCGATCCATCGCGGCATAGACGTGGCGCGTGCCTTGGGGCTGGGTCACGTGGTGGGCTCAACGGGGGATACTTCGGAGCAGGCCGCTAAAGCCTTGCTGGGCGTGGGTGAAGAAAGTCTGCTCGACATGGGCGATTTTGCCGGTGGCATGCTCAAGTATCTGGCCAAGAATCCTGTGGGCCGGGTGACCATCGCTGGCGGGATCGGCAAGCTGACCAAGCTGGCGCAGGGCGCATTGGACCTGCATTCGAGCCGAAGTCAGGTCGATGTCGGTTTTCTGCAGGAACTGGCGGCTGATCCGGCTGTTGACTGGTCGGACGTCGTTTCCGCCGCGCAGGCCTTGCTGGCCTGCGAGGCGCAGGGGGTTCCGCTCGCTGACCGGGTTGCAGCTTTGGCGCAAACCAAGGCGCAGGCTGTCGCGGGGCCAGCCTGCCGGGTCGATATTCTGGTTTTTGACCGAAAGGGGCGATTGGTTGGGCGCGCAGACTGAACGCCAGCATGTTCTGGTCCTCGGCGGCACCAAAGAGGCCCGCCAGCTTGCCGAAGCTCTGGCTGCGGAAGATCGGTTCGCCGTGACCTATGCTCTACACGCGCCGACAGGAACGGTCGAAGCCCCGAAAAACTGC
>JBMTIF010000213.1:0-4882 GCA_049437045.1 Alphaproteobacteria bacterium
GCACGGTGATTGAAGAGGGTAGCCCCGAGCAGATCAAAGCATCCGCTCGCGTGCAGGAAGCCTATCTCGCCGGCAATACGGGCGAAGATTGATTGGGTTGAATGAGTGAGGAAATCAGGACAATGAACACGCATCAACCTTACCTGCAGGTCAGCAATATCAGAGGCTACTACGGTGAATCATTCATCGTCCAAGACGTCTCTTTTAGTTTGGAAGAAAAGCAGGTTTTGGCCCTGTTGGGGCGCAATGGTGCCGGGAAGACTTCGACGTTGAAGTGCATAGCCCGGGCGGAAGAGCCTCAGCTCAAGGGTGGAGAAATCTACCTGCAGGGTCAAAGCATGCATGACAAGCGAGGGTTTCAGGCGAGCCGGGCGGGGATCCAGCTTGTGCCTGAAGACCGGCGGATCATTCCAGGCCTGACGGTCGAAGAAAACCTGACCCTGGCACAGGTGGCCGAGCCGGCGGGGTGGGAGTTAGAGCGGATCTATCATCATTTCCCGCGACTGGCCGAGCGTCGTCGGCAGGAGGCGGTCACCATGTCCGGCGGGGAGCAGCAGATGCTGGCGGTTGCACGGGCATTGGCGCGAGACATCAAGCTGTTGCTGCTGGATGAGCCTTATGAAGGCCTTGCGCCGACAATCGTCAGAGAGATCGAAGGCATTGTCGAGCAAATCCGTGAAGTTGGTATCACCACAATCATCGTGGAACAGAACGCCCTAGCTGTGCTTAAATATTCCGATCGAGCTGTTATTCTGGACACGGGCGTTGTTGTGTACGACGGTCCTGCTCAGGAAGTTCTGGAAAACGACGACCTGCGTAATCGCTATTTGGCGATTTGAGCGGTCTGTTTCCTTCTCGGGTGAGGCGAGGAGGGGCAGCATGGCGTTTCGGGACGGTGCGACAGATTTTGGGAGGATAACGCATGGCCGGTGAAGCCAAAGCGATGCGTGAGCGTGCGATTGCGGACCCGGAAGGGTTTTGGGGCGAAGCTGCAGAGCTGATTGATTGGTACGAGAAGCCGACCAAGATTCTTGATACGAGCGCAGCGCCTGCGACGCATTGGTTTACGGACGGTACGCTCAACACCTGTTTCAACGCGATTGATCGACATGTACGCGACGGTCGGGGAGATCAGCGGGCGCTGTGTTACGACAGCCCGGTCACCGGCACCAAGCGAGCCTATACCTACGCGCAGCTTTTGGACGAAGTTTCTCGGGTCGCAGGGGCGCTGAAACGTCTTGGCGTTGAAAAGGGCGACCGCGTTCTGATCTATATGCCCATGGTGCCCGAAGCGGCCTTTGCCATGCTGGCTTGTGCGCGGCTTGGAGCTGTGCATTCGGTGGTATTCGGCGGGTTCAGTGGTGCTGAACTGAGTGTGCGGATCGACGATAGTGCCTGCAAAGTCATTCTCACGGCCAGCTGCGGTATCGAACCGGCGCGCTTGGTGGACTACAAGCCCATGCTGGACGAAGGACGAAGGCTGGCCTCGCACCAAGTGAACCACGTTGTTGTTCTGCAGCGCGAGCAGCATGTCGCAGAACTCGATAACGGCGAGATCGACTGGGTTGATTTTGTCGATGGCGCAGCCCCTGCGGACTGTGTGCCGGTGGCTAGCGGAGACCCGCTCTATATCCTCTACACCTCCGGGACCACTGGAAAGCCCAAGGGTGTTGTTCGTGACAACGGTGGTCACGCTGTCATCGCCCGATTTACCATGGAGCACATCTACGGTCGTCGCCCCGGCGACGTGTGGTTTACCGCCGCTGACATTGGCTGGGTGGTGGGGCATTCCTACATCGTTTATGCACCGCTAATGACCGGGCTGACCACAATCATGTATGAGGGCAAACCAGTTGGTACACCCGACGCCGGTGCTTTCTGGCGGATCATGGAAGAGTACGGGGTTCAGGGCATGTTCACCGCCCCCACCGCCATGCGCGCCATTCGCCAGCAGGACCCTGAGGGACGGCTGAAAGCACAATACAATACCAGCAAACTCGAACACCAATTTCTGGCTGGCGAGCGCTCGGACCCACCCACGTCGGATTGGACCAGCGCGCTGCTGGGCGTGCCGGTGATCGACAACTGGTGGCAGACCGAAACCGGTTCACCCATGTGTTCGAACCTCATGGGGATCGAAGTGCTGCCCATGAAAGCCGGATCTGTGACTCATTCGTGCTGCGGCTGGGATATTCTTGCGCTCAGTGATGAGGGTGAGCCAGTAGGGGTGGGCGAAATCGGTAATATTGTCGCCCGATTACCTTTGCCGCCGGGGGCTTTCTCGACGTTGTGGAACAATCACGAACGCTACCTGAGTTCCTACATGGAGGCTTTCCCCGGGTACTATCAAACCGGTGATGCGGGACTGATCGACGAAGACGGCTATGTGCATATCATGGCGCGTACCGATGACGTCATCAACGTGGCCGGACACCGGCTTTCGACGGGGCAACTCGAAGAGATTCTGACAGGCCACAAGGACGTTGCCGAATGTGCCGTAGTCGGTGTTGCCGATGCACTCAAAGGGCAACTGCCTATGGGACTCATGGTACTCAATGCCAGGTGTTCGCGGGATGAGGCAGAGGTTGCCAGCGAAGTCATCGCGCTGGTGCGTGAGAAGCTCGGTCCGGTTGCTGCCTTCAAAAACGCACGGGTGGTTGCCAAGCTGCCGAAAACGCGGTCGGGGAAAATCCTGCGGGCCATCATTCGTGCCATGGCCGATGGTCAGCCCTATACGGTACCGGGTACCATCGAAGACATCACGGTGCTGGAGCAGATCGAACCCCTGATCGCGCCGTCAGCCTAGCCGCTAAGCTCAACTGTTAATGACGCCAGACAAAGAGGAAAAAAGCCTCATGGAACCCAAAGATTTCTACCCTGTATCCGAACGCGGACCACACAGCACCCATGCTTCGCCCCAGGACTACCAGTCCATGTATGCGGCGAGCATCAGCGACCCTGAGGCTTTTTGGGGCGAGCAGGGCAAAAGGCTGGACTGGATGACGCCCTACACCAAGGTGAAGTCCGTTGATTACGGCAACGGGTCCGGAACGGATGTGCAGATCAAGTGGTTCGAGGATGGTGTGCTGAATTTGTCGGTGAACGCCATTGACCGACACCTCGACAAGCGCGGTGATCAGGTTGCGATTATCTTTGAGGGCGACAATCCCGAAGAAGATGCCAAGGTTACCTATCGCGAGCTTTCCGGGCACGTGAACCGGCTTGCCAATGGCCTGCGGTCCATTGGGGTGAAAAAGGGTGATCGGGTTACACTATACATGCCCATGATCCTCGAAGCGGCCTATGCCATGCTGGCTTGTGCACGGGTGGGGGCGATCCATTCGATCGTCTTTGGCGGGTTCTCACCTGAAGCTCTGGGGTCACGGATTGAAGGCTGCGAGTCCGACTTCCTGATCACGGCAGACGAAGGCCTGCGCGGGTCAAAAACCATTCCGCTCAAGGCCAACGCTGACAAGGCCATCGATATTTCCGGACGGGATGTGAAGTGTCTGGTGGTCAAGCGCACAGGCGGTGCTGTGGATTGGCGCGCCAACGATATTTGGTATCACGAGCTGGTTGATGCTCAACCGGCGGACTGCGCGCCAGAACCGATGAATGCAGAAGACCCGCTGTTTATCCTCTACACTTCCGGTTCGACAGGCAAACCCAAGGGCGTGCTTCACACCACGGGCGGTTATGGCGTCTACGCCTCCATGACCCATCAGTATGTCTTCGACTATCAGGACGGGGATGTGTACTGGTGCACGGCCGACGTGGGCTGGATTACCGGGCATTCCTATATCGTCTACGGGCCGCTGATGAACGGGGCTACGACGCTGATGTTTGAGGGCGTGCCGAACTATCCTGACGTCAGCCGGTTCTGGCAGGTGGTGGAAAAGCACCGCGTTAATATCTTCTACACCGCCCCTACGGCGATCCGCGCGCTCATGCGGGAGGGCGATGATTTTGTAACGAAGACCGATCGTTCTTCGCTTAAGCTGCTGGGGTCTGTGGGCGAGCCGATCAACCCTGAAGCCTGGCGCTGGTACCACGATGTCGTTGGCGAGGGGCGGTGTCCCATCGTTGATACCTGGTGGCAAACTGAAACCGGCGGGATCCTCATTACCCCACTGCCGGGCGCAACCGACCTCAAGCCGGGCTCAGCGACCAATCCGTTCTTTGGTGTCCAGCCTTTGATCGTTGATAATGAGGGCAAGGAAATCGAGTGGAAGCCGGGGACCGAGATCGAAGGCAACCTGTGCATGAAGGACAGCTGGCCCGGCCAGATGCGCTCGGTTTATGGGGACCATGTTCGGTTCGTTGATACTTATTTCAGCCAGTTCCCGGGCCTGTATTTCTCCGGTGACGGCTGTCGTCGTGACAAGGATGGCTATTACTGGATCACCGGGCGGGTGGATGACGTCCTCAATGTCTCCGGCCACCGGATGGGGACCGCGGAAATCGAGAGCGCTTTGGTGCTTCACGACAAAGTCGCCGAAGCGGCTGTTGTCGGTTATCCGCACGACATCAAAGGGCAGGGTATCTACTGCTACGTCACGCTCAATGCCGGAGAAGCTGCAAGCGATGCGCTTATGAAGGAATTGGTCGGGCACGTGCGAAAGGAAATCGGACCGGTCGCAACACCTGATTTGATGCAATTCGCACCCGGCTTGCCCAAAACCCGTTCGGGCAAGATCATGCAGCGGATCCTGCGCAAGATCGCGGAAGATGATTTTGGCAACCTGGGTGACACCTCGACCCTGGCTGATCCTTCCGTGGTCGATGAGCTGATTGAAAACCGCGCCAACAAGTAAGTCTGGTCCGATGAAACTTTAGTTTCGCGCAAAGAGGATCGGCGACCCTGTCGCCGGTCGGCTGCCGC
>JBMTIF010000214.1:0-4871 GCA_049437045.1 Alphaproteobacteria bacterium
ACCATGACGACGCCGCGGAAAACATGGCCGACGCCGAGCACGACCCGGACTTTGATGCGCTCTATGCCGTAGTGCGGACTTCAGCGGTCACGGGTGAGGGCCTCGAAACACTTTTGGGCACCATCGACGAAGCGCTGTCAGACGGAGAGCAAGATCTGGAACTGCTGGTTCCCTATGCCGCTGGTGCCGCGATGGCTTGGCTGCATGAGTTCAGTAACGTGCTGGAACACACCAACGTCGAAGAAGGAACACGCGCAACGGTGCGGATATCCGATGACGACTGGGGTAAACTGCAAAAACGCTTTCCCACCATTTCCACGCTTTGATACAGCTCAAAATAAGGTTTTGACCCTGGCTCCCGGCACGTTTTCTGGAAGGTTGTCATTGGGACGCTGTGCACGGTGGATGCAGGAACAGGAGGCACGTATCGCGTTACGGTGATCACGTGAATTCCCGTGCGTCTATAAGGCCTCAAGTTTGCGCTGGAGAGGCGTGACAAGCGCCCGTAGCTTGCTTACAGTCAGGCCATGTTCATCCTTATCGATAACTACGACAGCTTCACCTACAACCTCGTCCACTTTCTCGGTGAATTGGGCGCAGAGGTCGATGTTGTTCGCAATGACAAAATCACTCCCATGGAAGTCATGGCACGCCGACCCGAAGGCGTGATCCTGTCGCCCGGGCCTTGTACGCCTGACGATGCCGGGATCTGTTTGGATATGGTCACGGTCGCCGCGCAGACGCGCCTGCCTCTGCTGGGTGTCTGTCTGGGGCATCAGTCCATCGGTCAGGCCTTAGGCGGGCTGGTGGTGCGGGAAACGCCACGCCACGGCAAGCTGTCTGACATTCGCCATCGGGGCACGGGCCTGTTCAAAGGGCTACCCGACATGGTGAGCGCGACGCGGTACCACTCGCTGGTGGTTGAGCGGTCGTCCCTGCCTGCGCATTTCGAGGTAACAGCCGAGACCGAAGACAAGCTCATCATGGGCATGAACCACCGGGAACTCCCCATCCACGGATTGCAGTTTCACCCGGAATCCATCGAAACCCAGTACGGCCATGATATGTTGAGGAACTTCCTCGATGTCGCTCGTGCTGCGAATAATCAGATCGAGTGGCCTGCTGCGGCGGCCTAACGACTTTCTCTTTTGACTGACTGAGGACAGATCGCTGTGTCATCGTTTATCAGCCTGCTGAATCAAATCGCTTGCGGACAGGATTTGTCTGATGAGCAAGCCGAGAGCGCTGTACGGGCCATGATGTCCGGAGACGTTTCGCCGGCGCTCTCCGGGGCTTTCCTGTGGGGTTTGAAGACCAAGGGCGAGAGCGTGCAGGAAATCGCCGGCGCAGCGCGTGCCATGCGCAGCCTGATGTCTGGCGTTCAGTCGCCGGATGGTGCGATTGATGTGTGCGGAACCGGCGGCGACAAATCCGGCACCTACAACATTTCCACGGCCGTCTCCTTCGTATTGGCCGGATCAGGTGTGCCCGTGGCCAAGCATGGAAACCGGGCGGCCACCTCAAAGTCTGGCGCAGCTGATGTTCTGGCGGCTCTTGGGGTTAATCTGGATGCAGACTTCAGTTTGATCGAGCAGGCCATCGCCGAAGCCAACGTCGGGTTCCTTTTTGCTCAGCGCCATCATGGGGCAATCAAGCACGTCATGCCGGTGCGCAAGGAGTTGCAGATTCCGACAGTCTTCAATCTACTCGGTCCTCTGACCAACCCCGGCGGCGCGAAAATGCAGCTGCTGGGTGTGTTCGCACCGCAGTGGGTGGAGCCGCTGGCTCGTGTGCTCAAAGAACTGGGTTCTGAACGGGCGTGGGTCGTCTACGGCGCAAACAGCGATGGCACCGGGCTTGATGAAATGACGACATGCGGTGAGACCCGTGTGGCCGAACTGCGTGATGGCATGATCAACACCTTCATTATCACCCCCGAAGACGCTGGCGTCGATCGGGCAAGGATCGAAGATCTCCGCGGCGGTGAGGCGGACGTGAACGCAGCCGCTTTGCGGGCTGTTCTGGGCGGCGAAGCGGGACCATACCGCGACATCGTCGTGCTGAACGCCGCTGGCGCACTTTGCGTGGCGGGCAAGGCGGAGGATATTCGCGGCGGCGTTGCCATGGCCAAGGAAGCGATTGATAGCGGTGCGGCTCGCAATGCGCTCAATAAGCTGGTTGAGATCACCAATGGCTGATGTACTGACCCGGATTTGTGACGATAAACTCGAATGGATTGCGGCGAACAAAGCCAAGCGCTCTCTGGCTGACCTGGAAGCCGCCGCGCGTGAGGTCGAAGGCCCACGCGGGTTCATAGACGCGCTCAAGCGCACCAAGGACGCCGGGCGCTTTGCGCTGATTGCTGAAATCAAGAAAGCCAGCCCGTCCAAAGGACTGATCCGCCCCGACTTTGACCCGCCAGCACTGGCACAGGCTTACAAGGATGGCGGTGCAACCTGCTTATCCGTGCTGACTGATGTCCCCTATTTTCAGGGCGATGATGCCTTTCTGGCTGCCGCACGCGGGGCGGTCGATCTTCCCTGCTTGCGCAAGGATTTCATGCTCGACACCTATCAGGTCGCCGAAGCCCGAGCGATTGGTGCCGATTGCATCCTGCTGATCATGGCTTGTCTGTCAGATGCCCAGGCCGCTGAATTGGAAGCAGCGGCTTTTGAGCTGGGGCTGGATGTGCTGGTGGAAGTGCATGACGCCGAAGAGCTCGAACGCGCGCACCGCCTGAAATCACCCCTGCTGGGCATCAACAACCGGAACCTGAAGACGCTGGAAATTTCGCTGGATGTCGGCGCTGGACTGGCTGCGCAGATTGAGCCGGGACGCATGTTTGTTGCCGAAAGCGGGCTATACAGCCACGAAGAGTTGCTGCGGATGGCCGATGCAGGGGCGCAGGCCTATCTGATCGGCGAAAGCCTGATGCGGCAGGACGACGTTACTGCGGCGACCCGCGCCATTCTGGGACAGGCAGCCTGAAATGAGCGGCGACTTTTCCCACTTTGATGACACCGGTAACGCGCACATGGTTGATGTGGGCGACAAGGCTGTCACCAAGCGGGAAGCTATCGCCGAAGGGCGCTTGCTGTGCGCGCCGGAAACGCTGGCGTTGATTGTCTCTGGCGGAGTTAAGAAAGGCGACGTGTTCTCCGTTGCCCGCTTGGCCGGGATCATGGGTGCCAAGCAGACCTCAAGCCTCATCCCCCTATGCCACCCTCTTCCCCTCTCGCATGTGTCCGTAGAGCTTTGGGCGGATGAAGAAGCCTGCGCCGTCGGAATCCGCGCCACCTGTCGAACCGATGGCAAGACTGGCGTGGAGATGGAGGCGCTGACAGCTGTGTCCGTCACGGCGCTTACGGTCTACGACATGGTGAAGGCGGTTCAGAAAGACATGGTCATTGACCGGATTCAGCTGGTGAAAAAGACAGGCGGCAAGTCCGGCACGTTCTCCAACCCCGTAGAATGACCCTGCGCAAGGTTTGATCCTGACTTACATTTGCTGGTCCTCACGCTGATGAAGAAACCGCAACCTTGGAAGGCTGCAGGAATTCGTTTTAGAGTGCGGGCATGAAAGATTTTGATGAAGCTCTCGCTGAAATTCTTGCGACCATTCCCGGTCCACTGGCAGCTGAACAGGTCGCCTTGCCCAAGGCTTTGGGGCGGGTAACGGCTCAACCGATTGTCTCACGCCGGACACAGCCACCACTGGCCGTTTCTGCCATGGATGGCTATGCCGTTCGTGCCGCTGATTTACCCGGCGCACTCAAGGTAACCCGCGAAATCGCTGCTGGTCAGTTTGATGACCGAGCGCTGGAACCGGGTGAGGCTGTCCGCATTTTCACGGGTGCTCCCTTGCCGCCGGGCGCGGATGCGATTGCGATTCAGGAGAATGCCATTGACGTCGAAGGCGGTGTCCGGTTTGACGAAAGCGTCGATGTAGGGCGCTATGTTCGGGCTGCCGGATTGGACTTTAGCGAAGGCGACATGCTTATGCCTGCGGGTCGCATAATCAGCCCGAGGAACATTGCGGTCATCGCCGGCGGAAACCACCCTTGGGTCAAGGTGCACAGACGCCCTCGGATCGCAGTCGTGGCGACGGGAGACGAAATTCGTGCGCCGGGAGAACCCCTTGGACCAGCACAAATTGTCAGCTCCAACAATCTAGCCCTCGCGGCCTTTATCGAAGCGCAAGGGGGTGAAGCTGTGGACTTTGGCACGGTTGGGGACACGCTCGATGCCGTAGAAAGCGCTGCTCGGCAACTCACTGGCTTTGATATTGTTGTAACGACTGGTGGCGCGTCAGTTGGCAAGCATGACCTCGTCGCTAAAGGCTTTGGTAATCAGGGGCTAGACCTCAGTTTCTGGAAGATCGCGATGCGACCGGGAAAACCCCTGCTTTTTGGCCATTTTTCCGGCGGTTTATTCCTTGGCTTACCGGGTAATCCGGTTTCGTCCTTGATCCTCGCTTTGCTGGTTCTCCGACCCATGATGCGCAAGATGATGGGGCTACCCACGGATTTGCCTCGGCAACAGGCTACCCTGGCCCACCATCTGCCAGTCAACGACCAAAGACGAGACTTTATCCGCGCGAAACGCCTGCCCGATGGTTCCATCGACGCACAGGCCCGGCAGGACAGCTCAATGCTGACAACGCTGATGGGCGCTGAAGTTTTATTGGACCGACCCGCCCACGATGCCCCGCTCAAAAAGGGCGCAACTGTCCACGTGATCGACCTTCGTTCCCTCGCTGCCAGCTTTTAGCCTACTTTTGTGCTTGACGTGTTCTTAGAACAGCATTAGAACATTTCTAGATCTTATCCGAGTTCTGAGATCGTTCAGGCTGTGTTTGTGACCTGTTGCCC
>JBMTIF010000215.1:0-4848 GCA_049437045.1 Alphaproteobacteria bacterium
GGCCGCGAAGCGGGGATGCAGGCCATGTACGATTACACGCGGCCCAAGACGGTCTGGATGAACCTGTCCGACGAGCCGCTGTCTTCCCCTTTCCAACCCCGATAAGACGAAGTGGATTGAACCCGTGAAATTCCATCTCGCCATCAACCTTGAACGAAAGTCTACCGACACCTCGATGATGGAGGTTCGTCACCATGTCGAAGACATGATCCGCATGGCCGACGAGGCAGGCTTTGAAATCGCGTGGGCTGCCGAGCATCACGCGCTGGAAATGACCATTGCTCCCAATCCCTTCCAGATCCTGACCTGGTGGGCGGGGATCACGAACAACATCCGCCTTGGCTGCGGCGTTGCGAATGCTGCGTACTGGCACCCCATCAATCTGGCTGGTGAAGCTGCTCTGCTCGATCTGCTGTCAAACGGCAGGCTGGAGCTGGGGCTTGGTTCTGGCGCTTATCAGCGCGAATTTGACCGCATGAAGCCCGGGTTGGAGCAAAAGGATTCATGGCAGTATATGCAGGAGATGCTGCCCCTGATCAAACAGCTCTGGGCCGGTGATGTCGAGCACAACGGCCAGTTCTGGCAGTTCCCGTCCGCCACTTCCTGCCCCAAGCCTGTGCAGGATGACGTACCCATGTGGGTCGCAGCGCGTTCGCCCATAACCTTTGACTACGCCGTTGCGAACAATGCCAACATCATGAGTTGGCCGCTGACCATGCCGTTCTCCGAAGCTGAGAAGTATCGGGGCCAGCTCGATGACTCTATCGCCAAGGCTGGGAATACGTATGCCGGCACCTTTGCAATGATGCGACATTCAGCCGTCTACGAGAACGAAGACGACCGCCAGCTTGCATTGGGTGCGCTTCGTCACACGCTGGGACAATTTGGAAACCTGATGCAGAAAAAGGGTGACGTCATCAATGGCTTCCCCGAGCGCGTTCCCAATGACCAGCTCGATGGCAACATGCGCTATGACCCCACGACGCTCGAAGAAAACCTGATGTTCGGCTCGGCTGAGCAGTGTGCGGAGAAGCTGGTGGCCTACAAGGACATCGGCGTTGACGCCTTTATCTATTACGCCTCCATGGGGCTGGATATGGATGCGCAGAAGCGCTCCTTTTCTCGCTTCATCGAACACGTCATGCCCCACGCTGCCTAGGAAAGGACCAGACATATGGCCGTAGAAATTCGCCGCACCCTGCTGCACATTCAGGACACCTTCATCGAAGGCGGTAAAGTCATAGACACGCCAACCAAGCTTGTCGCCGCTATGGCTGTGATCCGCAATCCGTGGTTTGGCCGTGGATACGTGGAGGATCTGCAGCCCGAAATCCGCGAGCACGGCCCGGTTCTGGGCAAGCTGCTCACCAAGATGCTGATCGACACTGTGGGCGATAAGCTGGAAGGCTGCGGCAAGGCCTCCAATGTTGGATCAGGCGGTGAAGTAGAGCACGCGCAGGCGCTGACCCACACCCTCTGGTTCGGCAACGAGTTTCGGGAGGCCATCAACGCCAAGTCCTACCTCGCCTTTACCAACACGCGCGGAGCGATGGGAACGGCCATGATGATCCCGTTGATGCACAAAGACGACGGCGGCCTGCGCAGTCACTACCAGACCATTCACCTGACCATCCCTGATGCGCCGGCTGATGATGAAATCGTCGTAGCGCTGGGCGCATCGGTCGGCGGGCATCCCAACCACCGCATCGGAAACCGCTACTCCGATCTCAAGGAAATGGGCCGCGACGTCGACAACCCGGCGGGCGTGTGAAGTTGACCCCTCACCCAGCCACTGAGATGACGCTCGACGGTACGGCCTATGAGCGTCACGGCGACCCAAGCCGCCAGCCAACCGTGGTTCTGATCCACGGGCTGGGGCTGTCGCGGCGGCTGTTTGACCCGATGATCGACGCCTTTGCCGAGCACTTCGCCGTGGTGCTCTATGATCTCTCCGGTCACGGTGAGAGCGCGCCACCACCACGCACCGCCGACCTGACGCTCTATGCCCAGCAGATCGCGGGCCTGATGGATGCCACAGGGGTGGACCGGGCTGCGCTGGTGGGCTTTTCCATTGGCGGGATGATCAACCGACGCTTCGCGCTGGATTTCCCCGACCGGCTGAGCGCACTGGCCATCCTCAACAGCCCCCACAACCGCGGAGAAGCCGCGCAGCAGATGGTCGAAGACCGCGCAGCGCGCGTGCGCGAGCAAGGCACAATGAGCACCCTGCCCGACGCCCTCAAGCGCTGGTTCACCCCCCGCTTCCTCAGCGAGCACGCCGCGCAAGTCGATCTCGTCCGACAGTGGCGCGCCCAAGTCGACCCCGAAGGCTACGCCCAGACCGCGTGGGTTCTCGCCCACGGCGTGCGTGAGTTGATCCGCCCTGCCACGCCCGTCACCGCGCCCGCGCTGGTGATGACCTGCGAGAATGACAGCGGCTCCACCCCCGCCATGTCCCACGCCATCGCCGCAGAAATCCCCGGCGCGCAGGCACAGATCGTGCCCACGCTGCAGCACCTGGGTCTGATGGAAGACCCCGACGCCTTCACCGGCCCCACAATCGAGTTTCTGAGAAGGACACTAACGTGACCAGAATGTCAGGCGGACAAGCCGCCGTCGAAGCCCTCCGCGCGGAAAACACGCGCCACGTGTTTGGCCTGATCGGGTCAGCGACGATGGAGCTGTTCGACGCCCTCTATGACGCCAGCGAGATCACCTTCATCGGCGTGCGGGATGAGCGCACGGGCACCCACATGGCCGACGGTTACGCGCGGGTGTCGGGCGACCCCGGGGTCATCCTTGCCGGGCAGAACGGGCCGGGTGCGACCAACCTTGTCACGGGGTTGAGCCAGGCCAAGGCCGCCTACTCCCCCGTGGTCAGCATCGCCGGTGCGCTTTCGTCCCAGCACGTCTACCGCGACGCGTTTCAGGAGGTGGATCAGCAGTCCGTCTTCACCCCCGTCACCAAGAAGACTTGGACAGCGCCCTCGACTGACCGCGTGCCAGAGCTATTCCGCGAAGCCTTCCGCACCGCCATGACCCCGCGCAAGGGGCCGGTGCAGCTCAACCTGCCCCGTGATGTGCTGTCTGGTCAGGCCGAGGTCGATCTGCCGCTGCAAACGCCGGAGCAATATCGCAGCTTCCACCTGCCCGGCGCGCACCCTGACGCCATCGCACAGGCAGCCCGGATGCTGGGCGCGGCAAAGCAGCCAGTGATCGTCACCGGCGGCGGAATCAAGAACACCATGGGCCACGAGCCGGCCATTGCGCTGGCGCAGGCGCTGAACTGCCCGCTGGTCAGCGCGCCGGGGCATGGCGACGGCATCCCCTTTGGCCATCCGCTCAATGCCGGGCAGATGGGGCCGCGGGGCAATCCCGTTGCCTCTCGTCTGGTCAAGGAAGCTGACGTCATCCTCGCGCTTGGTACGCGGCTGGGGTTCAACTCGACCTTTTACTCCTACGACAACATCAACCGCGATGCGCAGATCATCCAGATCGAGCTGGAGCCGACAGCCATTGGCCGTTTCTTCCCCATCGCGCTGGGCATCTGGGCCGATGCGCCCACCGCCGCGCAGCAGCTCGCCGACGCGATTGCGCAGCAGCAGCAGCGCGCTGCCGGTGATGCGTGGGTCAGCGGGTTCCAGGCGGAGCGTCAAGCCTATCTCGCCAAGCGCGACGCCGATGCCGACCTTTCCCACCCCACGCAGCCTTCGGGGTTGTTCAAGACCCTGCGCGGGGTGCTGCCCGAGGATGCGGCCATCACCATGGATGCGGGGACGCTGTGCCTGCAGGCAACCGACGCGCTCAACTACCACCATCCACGCAGCCTGTTCACCCCGCTGGACTTCGGTCTGGTCGGCTTTTCCTTTGCTTGCGGCTTGGGGATCAAGGCGGCACGGCCCGAGCGTCCGGTGGTCAGCTTCATGGGCGATGGCGGTTTCGGCATGACCATATCGGAGTTGAGCACCGCCGTAGATCACGGCCTGAACACCGTCACGGTGGTGATGAACAACCAGTGCTGGGGCGCGGAAAAGGCCTACCAGCGCGATTTCTTCGGCGAGCGCTACATCGGCGCAGACATCTCCTCCCCCGACTTCGCCAAAGCCGCTGAGTTGTACGGCGCGGCGGGGTTCCGGGCAGATCGGCTGGACGATGTGGCTGGCGCGGTGGAAGCGGCGCTGGCGTGCGGCAAGCCTGCGGTCGTCGACGTCGCCGTAGACCCCAACGCCCTCTACTCCTTCCGCCGGGATAGCTTCAAACACCGTAGTGGGTGATGGATTTGAGGGGTGAGTAATGCCCCGTTTTTAGCCCTCCCTGAGTAACCGCAAAGCGGTGTATCGAAGGGCGGGCGGCCAACCCACGCAGGCCCCTTCGATACGTCGCTAGCGCTCCTACTCAGGGAGGACTAGAGATAAGGCGCGCACCACCCCCAAAAGAATGAATGGAAAGACCCCGCCCATGATTACCAAGCTCGCGATATTTGAAGGGACGGTAAAGCCGGGGAAAGAAGCGGCGATGCGGGCGTATGTGGAGAGCACGCTGCGGCCCCTGTGGGAAGCCTTCGAGGGCGCGCACCGCGTGCGGGTGCTCTACGGCACCAAATCCGACGACAAAGGCCCCAACATCCCCCTGATCCTCGAAGTCGACTACCTCACACAAGAGCACCTAGACCAAGCCATGTCATCCCCCGCCCGCTATGAGTCGCGGGATTTGTTACCGGGGTTCTATGAGGCGTATTTCGATGAGGTGGTGTTGCGGCATGTGGAATGTGAGAATTAATCGTTTAAATTTTTATGCTTTTTTATTACTCGCTAAGATATATATTGCCCTTCTTATTACACTCAGAAG
>JBMTIF010000216.1:0-4832 GCA_049437045.1 Alphaproteobacteria bacterium
TTTGACTTTTCTGCCGTAGCCGGTCGGGATGAATCCATCACCACGGTAGCCAACTTGAATCTTCCCAGACTTCGAGTTGACCCGGACATCTGGATTGTCCTCCAGATACCGCTTAACAAATTTTTTATCACCCCAAACATCGTAGCCCTCACGCTGCCCCCAATAATGGTAGGCGGTTGCCGGCACTGAGGCTTTCATCTGGCCCATGCCTTCAACGTGGCTGTACTCCTTGGAGTTGTTCGCGGCACCGTTGGCTCTGGCTTCAGAGTAGGCGGTGTCGCACTGTGAAAAGACCCTCTGCCGGAGGCGGGATGCAACTGCGTCCCGTAATTCCCCCGGCAGAGAGTTGATAGCTTCTTCAAGCATTATAGCTACTGACTATGCTTTAGCTGGCTAGGTCGAACTTGCCGTGAGCAAGCGGATTCTGCACAACAAGAGCGGCAACAGCTTCGATCATACGGATCGGGCCACCGCCAGCGTCAGGCAGTTCCTTCACTTCAGGCAGTTTACCGTAGCGCAACTCGATGCCAGACATGTCCAACACATAACCGTCAGTTTGAGCGGGCATGAAGTTATCTGGCAACAAGGAGCAAGTCCCGAAGTCGCCTTCAAACACATCCACGGCAATCGTCACTTTCTTGCCGGACTGCGGCGAGAAGGTGCGAACCTGAGTGGCAGCAATGTTATTGCTGGCGTCAGTCACGCTGCGAGTCCCAGTGAGGCGGTCCGTGAAGGCACGCTTCAGAGTGCGACCCAACGGCACAGTGAAGTTTTTAATACTTCCGGTCTGGCTGTGGATGCTCGCCAACACGTCCTGTACGGTCGTGTCAGTGATGTTGCTCGTCGTAGCAGTCGTCTCGATGCTGCCGGACGGGGTGCGGAACCCGCTGTCAACCTGAAGCACTGAACCGCCCGTGGTGCTGATCCAAGTGCCAAGGGCTTTGGTCAGGTAAGGGTTGGTGCCGTCGTCGGCTTGCGCGTCGTTGGCGGACAGGATGGTTTTCTCCATGTCGCGCTTCAGCTCAACGAGCTTCTTGGCAATGCCGTTGGACAGCTCGTCCTTCAGGCCCGCAACATTGCTGACTTCCAGAGACAGCGGAGACACGCGAATCGAGCGACGGAAAATCTGAACGTAGTTGCTCAGGATCGCACGATTGGCTCCGGGATTCTGGTAGTCCGACGAACCAACATCAGTTCCGTCAGGAGTGCCAGTAGTGACTGCGCTGTCATAGCTGTCGGCTTGCCACTGCATGAGTGTGTTGCCGGGTTTGCTTCCTTTCTTGGCGGAAGACACAACTGGACAGTCGTGCGCGTCTACCAAGGCGATTAAATCAGCGAGGTCTTCTCGCTTACCGATTTGAGTCCTCTCTAAAAGAGATGCCATTTTATATTTCTCCTCACAGCTTGCTACATATCCGCAGCAAGTACGTTTGCGAGGTCTTCCACTGAGCCTGAGTCTGTGAAGCGTTGGCGGGCAGAAGATGAACGGGCGGCCGACTCACTGACCGGGGCCGGCTCAGCGGTGGGTGCCGCCGGTTGGGCCGGTGCCTTTTTCGGTTGGGTAGCCTTCTTGGGCTTCGCCGCTTGCTGCTCGGACGACAGGCGCATGTGCATCCCCATCAGGGTGTCACCCACGATCACCTTGTAGTCAGGGAAGCGTTGAATCTCTGGAAACTCCCTCAGAATGTTGTTGGCGGCCTGATACTCGGCCGAAGCCTTATCGTTCCACCACTGGTACGTCTTTAGCGCGTACTGCTCATTCTGTTGGCTTTCCTTGATCCACTGCTGTCGCTGCGGCAGCCACTTGCGGATAGCCTTTGATGCTCGTTTGCGTATATCACGCACCTCCTCGGCTGAATACTCTACCTCGCCTTCGGCTGTCTGGACGATTGCCCCGTCGGGGTTATCGTCGCACCAATCCAGCACCTGCTCGGCGTTTGCCTCCTCCTTCTGGACTTCCTCCAGCTTGGTAAGGTTGGCGAACGGGTTGTCGGGCGTTACCGGCGCGGTGACGACCGTTTCCGGTTCGGCAGATTGCTCGTCCAGCTTGGCCTCGGCAGCCGCGAGTTTTTCCTCGGCGTCCTTGGCCCGCTTGGTGAGTTTATTCAGACGCTTCTGAAGGCCGCGAGGTATCTCCTCGTCGCCCTCCTCGGCGTCAGCATCATCAGCTTCATCTTCCCCGGCGTCTGCTTCCTGTGCAGGTTCGGCCGTCGGTTCATCCTCTGCTTCTGCTTCTTCTTCAGTCTGTGAAAGAACCTCAGATTGGTTGCCTTCGTCCGCCTCGACTTCTGCCGGGGCTTCCTCTGGCGTTTCATCTGTCGGAACCTCAAGTTCCAGTGTTTGTTTTAGGGCGTCAGCCAGTGAGGCTTCGTCCGTTACGTCCACGGTTTGAGGGCTGTCCGTTTGCCCGCCTTTATTTGCTTCCATTGCGTTTGTAGCCCGCAAAGAGGGCCAGTGTATTAAATCCAGCGTTTTGATTATGTGAGGCACAGCGAACACGCAGAAACACCGCGCCGTTGTGGATTTGACAGACCCTGAAGAGGTTTGGCGACACCCTGAATACCCAAAGGGTCGTTAAGGGCCGTTAAGGGATATAAAAAGGCTTTAGAAAGATTTTATTTAACCTTGAAGCACGCTTTGTGCGTCTTAAAAACAGAAAGGGGGCAATAGCGATGGGTGGATCAGAAATTGCCTATACAATGGCCCTGCTCGACACGGCGGCCAACCTCGCGCTTGGAGTAGCGGCGGTGGTTTATGTGATCAGGGGCAAATAGAAAAACAGACGGGCGGCCTTTTCGGGTCGCCCGTTTTTACTCCTTACGCCCACGCGCCATTTCGCGAACTGCCTCGAAGTGCGCGATCAGCTCACTGACCGCTGCCGACCGGCCGCAGGCGAACGCTCGCTGGTTAGCGTCCAGATTGGCGTCCTGAACCGCCAACATTTCGGCCATCTCGTACTCGCGCAGGGTTTGCATCATTTCTGTCCACAGCTCATTTTCGCCCTCCCACTGGAAGGCCGCATAGTTAATTTGATTTGATTCCGACATGTTTCAATAAATCGTCACGGTGATACTTATGCCGGCCACCCAGCATCTGGTAGGTCTTGATCACGCCCACCCGGCGCAGCTTCGAGATATATTTCACTGAAAGGCCGGTTAATTCGGCCGCCTCAGATAAGCTCAGTAGTAGTGGCAGTTTCTGCATCAGTAAGTTCCTCCACCTGTGGCCGCAAACGTCTTCTCGTCCACATGCGACAGGTCGCTGGTGATCAGGTAGCGCAGCACGTCAACTGGGTCTTTGAACTTGTTTTTGTCCGCCCCGGCACTGCTGACATTCTGCAAGCAGTCAATTAGGTTTCCGCAGTCGCGGCTAATGTACAGCTTCGGCTCGTTAATCATCGTTACCGGCTCCTCCGTGTTGTACGCCATCGCCTCGTTGATCTGCTGCACACCCTGATCGACATTCAGCCCCGGTGCCTGAGTGAACCACATCTCGTTCGGCTCATCAGCCAGCATATCGATCAGGGTCACGCCGCCCTCCTTCGTCGCCTGCTGACTGCCTCCGGCTCGCGGGTCGATAAACCGTTCCTCGATCTTCTCGCCCTCTTCCAGCTCCAGAAACAGCTCCTTATACTCGTTAATGCCCCGACCTTCCGGCTTCTGCGCCGGCCCCATTTGGCCCTCGACTTTATCGCCGGGAATAGCCCACTCACCATACTTCTCTTTGTCAGGCCACTCCCGATAAACGTACATCCGGCCATCAGGCGTGCAGCGCATCCAGAGGGCCGACCAGTTGCGGCTGCCGGCAGGATCGACGCACATAAAGTTCGTACCCTCTGCCGGCACAGCTTCAGGCTCCACAACATGATCCTTGCCGAACTTCGGAAACCAGTTGCCGGTCGCCTTCTCGCACCAGCCATAGGCCCGCAGCCTAATGGTGACCGTGTTTTCACCCGATAAACTGCGCTTCATCTCTTCAGGGCTTTGAAACGGATTCATCTCAGAATGAAACCAAATCACGCCGCTGGATTCCTTTACGCATTCACCGATATAAGGCATGTGGCCGGGGCGACACCCAGAGGGAGGCGGGGAGGTTTGAAGCAGGGAAGCCTCCTTCTGCTGAGTGATTTTCGCCCCAGCCACAAAGTCATTCACGACAGGCGTCCACCCGGTTACCGGGGTCGCACTGATCAACATCTTACCCGTCCCACGACTGCCGCGCCTCGTGATCAAACGGTACTCAGCCGTCTCCACCCAGTGGTACGGCACCAGCTCATCGAACCAAACCGCGTCAGCCTCCAGCCCCTCCAGAATGTCCGGCTGCTGGGCGTAGTTCAGGAAGAACACCTGCGAACCGTTCGGCAGAATAAACGTGCCATCCGTAAAGCCGTTTTTCTGGCTGTAGTTGATGTTCGTCGTCTTGGTCTTCTTGATGTGCTTAAACTCAATCGGCAGCATGTGAAACAGGGCAGGCTGCTGGTCACGAATACTGCTCGCAGCCGTCATACTGAAACACGCCACACGACTGTTTTCCTTCTCCATCAGTAACTGCATCAGCCACCAAGCACTGAATGCCGTTTTACCGCTCCGGTTGCCCCCGCTAATCAGCAAACGATCATTATCGGCCAACAGACGTGCCGCATCCTTCCAATGATCAGGGATAACCGTGTGCCGGTACGGATCGAGATAGGACGGCCTCAGACGCTTGTAAAAGTAGTCATGCAGCCAAGCCGATACATGCTCCTGCCCCTTCTCGGCCACCTGATCAGCTAGAAACTCTCTGGTGATACCCAAGTGCCGGCTAGGCGGCCACAGCAGGCACGTCTCCAGCAG
>JBMTIF010000217.1:0-4821 GCA_049437045.1 Alphaproteobacteria bacterium
GAAGACGCGCGTGAGTTAAGCCCGAATGCGCTGCCCAGCACGCTGACCCATGAATTGGTCAGCGGTGTGGAGACGGGGCGCATTCGTTGTTCTTCCTATGAGATGGAACTGCCCGAAGTGCCTAAAGGTACGTCCTTTTTCGCGCAGCAGGAGGGAAGTGAGAGCGAAGCGGCCTAGAGCGCATCAGGAAGATGATTTGGCGCGTTGGCGTCTGCGGATCAGCCACAGAACCAGAACCAGTGCGCCACCCAAAATCACAACCAGACCATAGTCGATGATGGGAATGCGGAAGACCTCGTTCACGTTACCCCAGCCACGGTCTGAGTAAACCCACCATATTCCGCCCAGAAAGGCTGCGTAGACGATCCAGTGGACCCACTTGGGTAGGCCCAACCCGTGCATCTGCGTCACCACAAATAATGCGGCAAAGCCAAAGAAGAACATCGGCCAGAACTCTTGCCCCGCGACCAGTGCGACTGTAACGCCGTGAATCAGGACAGACACTTCCAGAACCGCCGTCCACCATTTGTTGGTGTGGACGCGCGTGAAGACAAAAGCGCCCTGAAGCAGCAGCAGGAAAGTGTATAGGAACCCGAGCAGGTGGCCCGGTGTGGTCTCCATAGGGTGGAACCAATAGGTGTAGACAACGGCCCACGCGAAGTAATAGCCGTGATAGCGGATCAGCCACTGACGAGCCGGTGCTAGCCATTTCCCACCATAGCCAAAGGCGATACCCCGACGCGGCGCTTCCATGATCAGCACAATCACCAGCAGGAAGATAACCGAAAGCTGGGACGAGAAGACCGACGTATCCTGTGCCAAACCGTCGTACCAGACGGCTGTTTGCAGGTAGTGCAGCGCAACGAAAAAGCCGGTTCCGGCCAAGCCGATCCAGTTGACAGGGTGCATGATCCGGCGATCTTTGAGCTTTTCACGGTTTTTGATGGCCCAGCGGATCAAGCCCCAGAAAAACAACTGGTGCGCCAGATAGAAACCCCAAGCGGTGGCGCGGGTCCAGAAGGTAGGCTCCGGCAGCTTCCAGTAATACCACGCCGCACCTTGATCCGGCAGCAACTCAATCTGCCGTAAAATCGGGTTGAGCAGCAGGATCGAAAGTGTCGCCAGAACCGACAGGCCAACGGCGACCCAAAGGGTGATCCAAAGCGGAGATAGTCGGTTCATGGTGCTGATCCCTGTTTAACAATCTTCTCAGTGCTGAGTTAGATCGTCGCAGGGTAAGGGCTAGGGGTTTTGGACTGAAAAGTATGACTTCAGACCAAGAGGCCTCGCGCCGCTACGGGGAGGGGGCCAAGAATCTCCTCACCGCGGACCATGACCAGCTGATCCACCATATTGACGACAACGCAAACGTGGTTTGGCACCACGCGCACGATTTCTCCGATTTCTGGCTTTGGTTCGCAGTGGGAAAGGTCAAGGAAACCGTGCTCTTCTGCGAATTTATGGATCCGCGCGTTGGGGTGTTCGAGGATGTAGCCGTAACCATCCAGACCCCCGCTGTCGTTTGTGAGGGTTTTTGAGCCAGAGTCGAGGATGCCACGCTGAGCACCTCCGCGACTGACCACGGTGGCATAAACGTGCAGAGCGCAATCTTCCAGAGTTGCCATTCCGGCGGCGATCATCATCCGGTCGTTGAAGATACACGTTCCCGCCCGGTGTTCAGTTGCGCCTTTGAGCTGGCCGAGGTTGGTGAAATTAGGGGTGCCGCCGGTAGAGACGGTCTTGGGCTGCAAGCCCAGCTCTGCCAGACCCTGATGAACACGGTCAAAAAACGTCTGCGTCGCGGGCCAGCCATCCAAGGGTGGATAGAACAGCAGACCTTCGAATTTCAGCCAAGGGTCGTCTTTGATCTGAGCAGCCAGGGCAAGGACTTCGGCGGGGGTTTCAACACCAGCGCGTTCCAGACCCGTATCGCACTCAATCAGAACGTCCAAAGGCCGATCAGCCGCTTTGGCAGCGGCAGCATAAGCCTCAAGGCTGACGGGATTGTCTGCGCAGACCTTGAGCGGCAGTTGCCGCTGAAGCGCACTTAGGCGACCCGAACGTGCAGCACCGATTAGATTGGTGGCGAGCAGAATATCGGTGATCCCAGCCTGAGCCATGACCTCAGCTTCACCCAATTTCTGGCAGGTGATGCCTTGCGCACCCGCGTCGAGCTGCATTTGGGCCAGAACTGGCGATTTGTGTGTTTTGATGTGCGGGCGATTGGCCACTCCAGCAGCGTCACAGCGCGCCTGCGCAGCTGTAATATTGGCCTCTACCCGATCCATGTCGATGACCATGCAGGGTGTGCCGAATTGCTCGGCAATTTGAGCTTTGAGCGTTTGGGACATTGGTTTTGGGCATCCTACAGTCGGCTTCCGGGTTCAATGATGGGGGGCGCGCTGTTCAGGGTGTCGCGGGCAAAACCGGCGGCGGTCTGGTAACGCTTCATAAAGGCCGTGCGTTCTTCGGCTGGAAGGATTGCTTCGATGTCGTCAAACACCCCACCACAGCGTTCTTCGACCAGTCCCAGCAAGCCAAAAGGACCATCGCCACGGTTGCGGAGGACCACGTCGTTGATGGGGCCATTGTAGGCTGCGTCAAAGGTTTTCAGTGCTTTGGCATTCAGCCCGTGTTCTAGAAAGGCTGCGCCAAGGTTGCGGGCGTCAACGATGGCCTGACTGGCCCCGTTCGATCCGGTTGGATACATGGGATGGGCTGCATCACCGAGCAGTAGAACGGAGCCGCTGACCCAAGTCTCTATGGGGTCGCGGTCGATCATCGGGTTCTCATAGGCCACTTCACCCTGAGAAATCAGCCCCGGCACGTCGAGCCAATCGTATTTCATATCGGTGAAATAGTGCAGAAAGTCGCTGATCTCGACTTGGCTGAACCAGCCGGTTTTGTGCCACTCGTCTTCGGAGACATTTCGGATTTCGGCGATCCAGTTAATCAGAGACAGACCGTTTTCATCTGGTTGGCTGATGGGGTAGATCACCAGCCGACGTTCTTCGGTTCCCAGCCCCAGAAAGGTTGAGCCGGTCCGTGCCGCCTTAGCTCGCGTGACCCCGCGCCACATGATCGTACCTCCCCAGTGGATGGGCGGCTGATCCGGATGCATCTGGGTACGGATGGCGGAGTTGATGCCATCGGCCCCAATGAGCAGTTTCCCGGTATAAGTCGCGTTTTCGCTGCTGGGTTTGAGGGTGAAGTGGGCTTGCACACTTCCATCATCAGATTGCGTGAAACCACTGCCCTGATGGCCGGTTTTGACGGCATGGGGACCGAGGCGCTCAAGAACTTTGCGGTAGAGCAGCATTTGCAGTTCACCGCGATGAACGGCGTATTGTGGCCACTTGTATCCAGCCAGCAGCCCGCGAGGCTCAGCATAGATATCGTTCCCGTTCAGCCCGACCAACGCCCATTCGCGGGATTGAATGCCGATACTGTCCAACTCAGCCTCTGTGATATCCAGCGCCAACAGCTCGCGCACTGCATTGGGCTGGATATTGATCCCAACGCCAAGCGGACGAGGCTCTTCAGCGGCTTCGAACACCTGACAGGGGATGCCCAGCTGATGCAAAGTCAGGGCTGTTGTAAGGCCAGCGATACCGCCGCCAACGATCAAAACATCTTTGGACGAATCAGTCATAGGTAAAAAACTGTGTATTCGAGGGTTAAAACAAATTCTCGACCTACGTTTCACCATAAGGCCGGAAAGGGCAAGATTGATCGGATTTGGGATGAATAAACGGGGTGAAAGGGCCGCGGAAATATTGCTACTATCGCGTCCATACGTGAATGCGGGGGAGGGGATCCATTGAGCATTGACCTGGGCAGTCCTCTGGAACTGCCATGCGGCGCTGTTCTGCCGAACCGGATGATCAAGGCCGCGATGACTGAAGGACTGGCGACCCCCGATGGGCGACCAACTGAAGCACTCGACCGGCTCTATGGCCTTTGGTCCGATGGTGGGGCGGGAACGCTGATAACGGGCAACGTCATTGTCTGCTCAGATCATCTCGAACGGCCCGGTAACGTCGTCATTGATCGCGAGCCTGATGCCGACATGGCGGCGCGGCTCAAGCGCTGGGCACAGGCAGGGACGCGGAACGGCAATCATCTGTGGGCACAAATCAGCCACGGCGGGCGACAGACGCAGTCGACGGTCAACCGCAAACCCAAGTCGTCCTCAGACGTCAAACTGCGGGTTCCGGGTGGTTTCTTTAAGAGACCCACGCCGCTTGAGTTGGACGAAATCGCTGATCTGGTTGGGCGCTGGGCGCAGGCCGCGAAAGCGGTGAAAGACGCAGGCTTTACCGGTGTGCAGATCCACGGCGCACACGGCTATTTGATTAACCAGTTTCTCTCTCCGTTAATTAACCAGCGAACCGATCACTACGGCGGCAGTCTTGAAAACCGTGCGCGTTTTCTGCTGGAAATCGTTGCTGCGACCCGTGCAGCGGTAGGGCCAGCGTTTCCGGTGGCGGTGAAGCTCAACAGCGCAGATTTTCAAAAAGGCGGGTTCGAGTTTTCGGACAGCTTGAAAGTCGTCAAATGGCTTGAGCAGGCATCGGTTGACCTGATCGAAATATCTGGCGGAACCTATGAGCAGCCACGTTTTCTGACATTGGAAGGCATTGAGCCTGTCACCGATCAGAAAGTCGCCGCCTCAACAGCAGCGCGGGAAGCGTATTTCGTCGATTTTGGCAAAGCCATGCAGGAGCACGTTAACATTCCACTGATGGTCACCGGCGGTTTTCGACGTCGGGATGCGATGGAGCAGGCGCTTGATATCGGTGCGACAGACGCGATCGGACT
>JBMTIF010000218.1:0-4761 GCA_049437045.1 Alphaproteobacteria bacterium
CCGTGCGTGAAAGCGTTGGCATTCTGGATGCCTCAACGCTGGGTAAGATCATTGTCAAAGGACCTGATGCAGCCGAGTTCCTGAACCGCGTTTACACCAACAAGTGGATGAAGCTGGGTATCGGCAAATGCCGCTACGGCCTGATGCTGGGTGAAGACGGAATGATCATGGACGACGGCGTTTCGTCGCGTGTGGCGGAGGATGAATTCCTCATGACCACAACAACGGGCGGTGCGGCCAATGTTCTGAGCCACCTTGAAGATTATCTGCAGACCGAATGGACCGACCTGAAGGTTTACCTGACGTCTGTGACCGAGCAATGGGCCGTGGCCTCGCTCAATGGTCCCAAGGCGCGTGCGCTGCTCTCTGAGCTGTGCACTGATGTCGACCTGTCGCCAGAGTCCTTCAAGTTCATGGAATGGAAGGAAGCGACCGTGGCGGGTATCCCGGCGCGGATTTTCCGGATTTCCTTTACCGGTGATCTGGCCTTTGAGATTAACGTACCCGCCGACAAGGGCATGGCCCTTTGGACCGCGCTCATGACCGCCGGTGCCAAGTACGACATCACCCCTTACGGAACTGAAGCCATGCACGTGCTGCGCGCGGAAAAGGGCTTTATCATCGTAGGGCAGGATACGGATGGCTCATTGAATCCGCACGACATGGATATGAGCTGGATTGTTGGTAAGGATAAAGAAGACTTCATCGGCAAGCGCTCGCTCACCCGCAAGGACATGAGCGATCCTATGCGCAAGCAGTATGTGGGCATCCTGACCGAAGACCCCAAGGAAGTCCTGCCTGAGGGCGCGCAGCTGGTAAACCTCGCTGACGCCCCGACCAAAGCCTCGCCTGATAAGCCTGTGCCCATGCAAGGGCATGTGTCGTCCTCTTACTGGTCCTCTGCGGCGGGTCGGTCCATCGCGCTGGGCATCGTCAAGGGCGGATTGGCACGCAAAGGGGAGACACTGGTGGTTCCCATGCCTGACGGTCGCAACGTAAAAGTGACCTTGGGCGATACAGTCTTTGTCGATGCAGAAGGAGTGCGTCAGCATGGTTGATCTTGATTATCGCCCCTTGAGTGCGCTGGCCCTCAGCGCACGTTCGAGCAAGACGCCAGCGTCGGCCAACGTCCACCTCTGGGAAGTGCCGAAGCGACGCATGCTGACACTGCGGTTAGACCCCTCCAACTCTGATTTGGTCGCCAAGGCCGAAGAGGCGCTGGGCATGGGTTTGCCGACCAAGCCCAACACGATGACGGCCTACGATAACGACAGTTACGTTCTGTGGACCTCGCCAGATGAATTCATGATTGATCTGCCCTTTGTCGGTTCTGATGGTCCTGATGCAGCAGTCATGAAGGCGCTGACCGATGCTTTGGCCGGTGAATTTGCGCTGGTTGCGGACGTGTCTGACCAAATGGCGGGAATTGGTCTGGGTGGTGATCTGTGGCGTGAAGTCTGGTCCAAGGTTTGCGCTCAGGACGTTCACGAAACCGTCTTCAAGCCCGGTCAGTGCAAGCAAACCGTCGCGGCAAAATCGAACATCCTGTTCTATGGGCCAGATGCAACAGCAGATCGGGTTGAACACGTGCGGCTCTACACCCGGCGCAGCTTCTCCCAATATCTGTTCGCGCGTTTGGAAGACGCGGCTCTGGAATACGGACTGTCGCTGCAGCCATTCTGATTTTTCCTGTTCAGCGCGGGAAGTCTTTGTTAAAGGTAAAACCAACGTTTTACCTTACAGGGAAGGAGCCTCATATGTCTGTAGAAGCGATCCAATCGAAACTTACCGAACTTCTCGGCGGTGGCGCCGGTCTCGATGGTTCTTTGAAGATGAACTTCGGCGATGCTGGTGTTGTTCGTATCGAAGGAACGGACGTAACCACCGACGACACTGATGCTGATGCAACCATCAACATCTCGCTGGAAGACGCTGTTGCGATGATGGAAGGGGACTTGAACCCGACCATGGCCTTTATGCAGGGCAAGCTGTCTGTGGACGGCAACATGGGTATGGCGATGAAGCTCTCCAACCTGCTCGACGACTAAGCCTTTTCGGCCTCTGGTTTTGGAAAGCCCGCTCAGTATTGCTTAACGGCGATGCGGCGGGCTTTTTTGTGTGTTCACAACCGGCGGACCACGTCTTGCCGCGGTGCTCATTGAGTGTATTTTTTCCTTTATTACCAGTGCTCGATCAAATTAGAACCGCGCCTTGCGCGCTCTGGCAGCCGCCGCTGTCTTTGGTGGCGTGGTTGCGGGCAGTGCCCTTGCGCTCAATTCGCCGGATGAGGAAGTCACCGTCCGCAAACTGTCAGCTGAAGAGATCCTGGAAATCACCGTCAACAAGACCTGGGTCATCGACTTCGATAACATCGAGCTGACCGCTACGACCTTTTACAAGGATACAGGCGAGCGTTTTACCGAGCGTCAGGGGTCGGTGGAGCGCATGCTGTGGTTTGTGGACGAGGCACACAATCGGCGCTGTGTTCAGTCGTCATTCGGTACGCGCTGCGGTTTTATCGTCAGCTTTGGACCTGTGGTGAAAATCTGCATGCAGCTCGATCCTTTGGGCGACTGTAGTTACACCGTCGTGCGGATCGAGGATGGCGACTACTATGGTCTCGAAAGCCGTGCGGGGTTCCTGCTCTAGAGCCCCATGATGGCGCTCAGCTCACTCCAGAACATCAAAGGGATCATCAGGAACAAGGTGAGCCCCAGAACGATATTTATCGCACGCACCAGTCGTGGTTTGGTGATCAACTGCGCCATGACACGCCCCAGACCGGACCAGGTAATTGCGGAGATATAGGTTGAAATCTGCGGTATCAGCACGGCGATGATAGCAAGCGGCAATGAAATCTGACCCGTGGGCGAAATGCCCGTGATCAGCGCGATATACGAAAGACCAAAGCCCCAGCCCTTGGGATTGATGAACTGAAAAGCTGCTGCTTCCCAGAAACTCAGGGGGCGCTTTGATTGGCGTTGTTGCAGGTCCGTGGGTGCGGTGAAGGTCTTGTAGGCCAGATAGAACAGAAACACCGTTCCACCGATCAGCAGGGCATATCGAAACGGTGGAACCGCCATAAGCGCTGCGCCAACACCCACCACCAGCAAGATTGTCAGCACCAGAAACCCCGCAGCAATCCCCACCATGTGCGGCACGGTGCGGCGAATGCCAAAGGTGAGACCAGAGGACATCAGCATGATGTTGTTCGGCCCGGGTGTTATCGCTGAGACAAAGGCAAAAAGCGCAGCGACATAAAGTTGAGAGTTCTGGAGTATTTCTATCATGCTCAAAACCGCGCGCTGGATCAGCGCGCTGGCAGATCACAGGCATAAAGGGACGATGGCAAAAACGTCAGCCAACGCCCCACTAGCCGATTATCAGTACATGGCGTCCGGCATGGAGCCTTTGCGCTGTGCGATAAAGGACGTGACCGCTTCATCCACGCCCGGATCAATGGCCGGGGCAAGGGCATCGTATTCCTTAATCATCCGCTTCCAGCGGGTATTGGCGCGCTGGTACATGTCCTGCGACCCTTCGATTTCCCACTGCTCAAAGGACGCTGAGTCGGCCAGTTTTGACTCGTAGAACGCAGTCTTGAAATTGCGGTTTGTGTGGTCACAGCCCAGGTAATGTCCGCCCGGACCCACTTCGCGAATGGCGTCCATCGCCTGACCGTTCTCGGACATATCGACACCGCCTTGCATGATGTGGATCATGGCCAGTTGATCGGCATCCATGACCAGCTTTTCTGGTGAGGACACCAAACCGCCCTCAAGCCATCCCGCGGCGTGCAGCATAAAATTCACACCCGCGCCGACAGACGGCAGGATCGACATCATGGTCTCGTAAGCTGCTTGTGCGTCTGGAACCTTGGATGCATTGAGCGAGCCACCGGACCGGAAAGGCAGGTTCATCCGGCGTGCCAGCTGTGCCATACCCATGATGATAAGCGACGGTTCCGGCGTGCCAAATGTCGGCGCGCCTGAAGCCATCGACATGGATGCGGCAAAAGTGCCGAAAATTACCGGAGAGCCGGGACGCAGCAACTGGCCGTATGCGATACCCATCATCGCTTCCGCCAACGCTTGCGCCATGACGCCTGCTGGGGAAACCGGGGCCATTGCACCGGAAATGATGAAGGGCGATACGATGCAAGCCTGATTGTTTTCCGCGTAAACCCGGAGTGCACCGTTCATGATGCCATCATAGGTCAGCGGTGAGTTGACGTTAATCAGGCTCGTGGTGACGCAGTTCTGGTCAACAAAGTCCGCGCCGAAAACCAGCTTGCACATGTCCACGGTATCTTGCGCGCGCTCTGGCGCGGTCACCGACCCCATGATGGGCTTGTCGCTGTACTTCAGGTGCGCGTAAACCATGTCGAAGTGGCGCTTGTTTACCGGGATATCGACCGGTTCACAGATCGTCCCGCCGGAGTGGTGCAGGGCGGGGGAGAGGTAGGTCAGTTTCACCAGCGTTTCGAAGTCGTTCAAAGTCGCGTAGCGGCGGCCTTCGTCATAGGACCGGTAGAATGGCGGACCATAGACCGGTGCGAAGACCGTTTTCTTGCCGCCAATTTCCACGTTACGGGCCGGGTTGCGGGCGTGCTGGATGAAGGAACTGGGCGCTGTTTTGCACAGTTCACGCAGCATTCCTTTGGGGAAACGGATCCGCGCTGTGTCGTCCTTGCCGCTCAGAAATTCGACATCTGCGCCGTGCTCTTTCCACTTCTGGATCGCGAAAGCGTCTTCGGAAATG
>JBMTIF010000219.1:0-4733 GCA_049437045.1 Alphaproteobacteria bacterium
CATGATTCATGGACAAAGAGTCATGTGACTTTTGATGTGGCTGGTGGTGTTGGTGGAAGACCAGCGACTGGATATCAAAGCATTGGGCGAGGCACTGGGCGATAAACTGTCTTTCGCCAAGCCGGATCGGTTGATGGAATATCTCGGCGTCATTCCCGGTTCTGTGACGCCATTTTCCGTAGTCAATGACAGCACCAATGCCGTGCAGGTGGTGCTGCAGCGCCGCATGATGGCTTGTTCGCACCTGCACTATCACCCTCTGCGCAACTTCATGACGACGAAGATTTCATCGGATGATCTGACCCGGTTCTTGGAGGCGCAGGACCATAGCCCGCACGTCCTCGATTTCTAGCACCCCCTGTCATCGCTTGCCCTTGCGGGCCAAGCTCCCCAAATGAACAGGCACCAACCGTTCACACCAGAAGGAACAGCCCCATGAGCGAACTCATCGGACTTCAGGCACCGGTAAAACCAACCGCGCCGGCTGATGTTATTATTGACGGTACCGAGGCAACTTTTGCCCAGGACGTGATCGAAGCATCGATGGAGCGTCCGGTCATCGTGGATTTCTGGGCTGAATGGTGTGGTCCGTGCAAAACCCTTGGCCCCATGATCGAAAAGGTCGTCACCGAAGCCGCTGGTGCGGTGAAGTTGGTGAAAATCGACACGGAAACCAACCAGATGCTGGCCCAGCAAATGCGGATTCAGTCGATTCCGACAGTTTACGCGTTCTATCAGGGTCAACCCGTAGACGGGTTCATGGGTGCGCTGCCTGAGAGCCAGATACAGGCCTTTGTTGACAAGATGGTTTCCCTGTCCGGTGGGCAACCAGGCGCTGCGGCACCGGGCGGTGCCGATGTGGAAACCATGCTGGAACAGGCCGACGCCGCGCTTGCGGCTGGTGCCAATGACCCTGCGCGCGAGCTGTACCGCGCGGTTCTTGGCGAAGACCCCAGCAACGTCAAAGCCTACAGCGGCTATGCCCGTGCCATGCTGGCGGACAACCGGTTGAGCGAAGTTCAGGCCATGATGGAACAGATCCCTGAGGAACTGCTGTCTGCCCCTGAAATCATCAGCCTTGCCGGGATGATGACGCTGGCTGAACGGGCGAGCTCACTGCCCGATACCGCGCAACTCGAAGCGGCTGTTGCTGCCAACGAAGACGACCATGACGCCCGCCATCTGCTGGCTCAAGCACTGCTTGGACGCGGGCAGCCCGAGGCTGGCGCAGAGCACTTGCTGACCATCATGCGGAAGGACCGCGAGTGGAATGACGACGGTGCCCGCAAGGCGATGCTGGAGCTATTCGACGCGCTTGGAAACACATCCCCACTCACCGTTTCCTTCCGTAAAAAGCTGTCAGCCCTGCTTTTCAGCTAAAACGTGATGAACCGTCACTAGCAAAGCCATTGCCTTAGCGCTTGGGCGGTTCATATTCAAAGGTAGTAATACGATTTTCAACGTGAAAATGGAGCAGTGCGCCCCATGACGGCACGCGCTTTTTTGCCGACATCACTGGATCAGATGCCCAGTGAAATTCCGATTTTCCCGCTCACCGGCGCGCTTTTGCTGCCCGTTGGGCACTTGCCGCTGAACATCTTTGAGCCGCGCTACCTGTCTATGGTCAGCGACGCGCTACAGACCCCACAGCGGTTGATCGGTATGACCCAAACAACGGATTTGGGCGTAAGCATGGGTGAAGCGCCCGTGCACGCACTGGGCTGCGCTGGTCGGATTTCGGCGTTTTCGGAAAATGACGATGGCACGCTGTTGATCACGCTCACCGGCATCATCCGGTTTTCAATTGATGAGGAACTCGACCTTGCGCCCGGTGGTTATCGCCGCGTTCGTCCCGATTTCAGCGACTTTGCCTCTGACCTCGCCGAACTCAATCAGCCGCCCGTCGACGAAGATGTCCTGCGCGCTTCGGTCATTGACGCGACCAAGCGCTATTTCGAAGCCAAGGGTTTCAATACCGATTGGGACGGGATCCAGAACCTTGGCCTGAACGAACTGGTGACCTCATTGGGCATGGCTTGCCCCTTTGACCCCATCGAGAAACAGGCTTTGCTCGAAGCCATCAGCATCGAAGACCGCGCCAAAACCCTCACACAGATCATGACGATGGCGACTTTGGGTGATAATCCTGATGCCACCGTGGCTGTGAACTGAGGATTCGCCGTGAGCGATGCAACTGAATCCGGACCCGATCCGAAAATGCTTGAACTGCTGGTCTGTCCCTTGACCAAGACCACGCTGGCCTATGACCGGGGCGCGCAAGAACTGGTTTCAGAGCAAGCCGGTCTCGCCTTTCCCATCCGGGACGGTATTCCGATCCTGCTGGTTGAAGAAGCCCGGCGACTGTAGAAAACCTTTCCTAGCGGTCTGCTTCCCGGCGCAAAAAGGCTTTGACCGGCGGTAGACGCTCAATCAATCCCATTCCCGTAGCCGCCAGAGCACGAACCGGGGCCGGCCCACGGTCGAACAGGTCGTGCAGTCCGGTGGTGAGTGCCGTAAATCGTGCGGTATCCGCGCGTCGCGCACGCTGGTAATCCTGCAAAGCCTGTATGTCACCAACGTCCAGACCGTGCCGTCGCTGATCCACCAGCACCGCCGTGAGCGCGGCGACATCCTTGATGGTCATGTTCAACCCCTGTCCCGCCAGCGGGTGCATGCTGTGCGCCGCCTCACCAATCAGCGCGAGGCGATCACCAACGATGGTCTCGCAGTGGTGCGCGCGCAGCGGGAATTGACCCCAAGCCGATGCTGGTTCCGCCGGGGGTTTGAGATCACCCAGCGCATGACCAAATCGCGCTTGCATGCGAGTGGTAAGAGTTTCGGGCGAAAGGGAAAACAGACCCTTGGCCTTGGTGCTTGGCTCAACCCAAATGAAGCTGCTGGCGTGTTCAGTGCCAGACAGCGGCAAGAAAGCCAGGGTTCCACCGGGCAAAAATCGCTGGAAAGCGCGCCCCTGATGCGGTTGGCTGTGCTCGATCCGGCCCGTTAGCGCGGTTTGGTGAAAATCCCGGACATGAGCCTGAATATCGGCATCACGGCGCAGTTGCGAAGCCCGCCCGTCTGCAGCGATCACCAACCGCGCTTTGACGGTTGCACCATCAGCCAGCCGCAGAACGCGATAGCCACCTTCGAGGGCGCTGGACACCACAGCCTGTCCAAAGGCACCGCGCACTTCGATCTGATCCAGCAGGAACCGGTTCAAGTCGCCATTGGCGACAACCCAGGCACCGCTTTCAAGGCGCAAAGAAGCGTCAGGACGGAGCGAAGGCCCCACGCCGCCATCAACAACCATCTCGGCAATCTGCTGACCGTGAGCATGAAGCCACTCTGTTGGCAGCCCAAGCAACTCAACCGCATGCGCCGTCAGCGCCGTCGAGCGGGAGTCGGTGTTGGAGGGTCTGAGCGCGTGCTCTGGTCGCGGGTCCAGCAGATAGGGGTCGAAACCCTGCGCCTGAAGCGCTCTGAACTGGATCAATCCTGCCAATCCTGCGCCAACGATAGCGATGTCGTGCACGGTTTCAGGTTGGCTCATGGGGCTTGGTTCCACGTCGAAAAAGGGATGTTTATCATATAGGGAGCAGCTGCGAAGAAACATCCTCGAAAGCATCCCGCGGAATGCCCATTGTTTGTGCATTGCCCGGTTTTCAAGCAGGGCTTTCTGGTGGAAATTTGAGCAATCTTTGATCTATTATAGGTTAAATATCTGTAACTAAACAATTAATATTATGCCGAAAATGTTGGCACGTATCTTGGTAGGTAAAGGGCTGTGACATGAGGTTTTGCGCCCTAACTTCCTCCCTGGCGCGAGGCACATCGCAACGAGGTACGGGCGAGGCTCTTTGGTCCTGCTTCCTCCCCATGAGGACCACGGTCTTGCCCGTTGCCGTCATCGCTGGCCATCCGCAAGGTGACCCGGCACCCCGAAACAAACACTGATTGAATAGGTAAGAATATGAAGTGGGTAGTAGCTGTAATTAAGCCATCAAAGCTGGAGCCGGTCCGCGATCGCCTGACTGAACTGGGGATCGAAGGTCTGACCGCCACGGAAGTAAAGGGCTACGGCCGTCAGAAGGGCCACACCGAAATCTATCGCGGCGCTGAATACACGGTGAACTTCCTGCCCAAAGTGAAGATCGAGCTGGCCGTACCCGGTGATAAGGCTGAAGCTGTCGTCGAAGCCATCCAGAGCGCTGCCAACACCGGCGCAATCGGTGATGGCAAGATCTTCGTCCTGGATCTAGAGCAGGCCATTCGTATCCGTACCGGCGAAACCGACGCCTCTGCGCTCTAAGCCCGCTGTTCTCGCAAAATCCAGAAAACCGGTGCCGCCAGCCTTGGCGTGCACCGGTTTTTTTGTGACTCGTCTGCAATAATGGATATCAAACCTAAGGCACTGCACTAGAATTATGCGCTAAGGCATTGAAATGGGTGGGAATAGCGCGTAATAATGTTGCCATTACAGTTATGCGCTATTGGCGGCTCCGTTTTCAGGGGGTCTCTGCACAGTGCTTTTGATTGATACAGACGACAATTTCAGGCGTTCAATGTCTTATTCCTTTCCGCCGCACAGCGGCTCTGGCACCCCGCGTAAAGGGCCGTTTCGTTCCATCCGCCGCATCATGCCCAAAGGGGTCATGCCCACCGGTTCAGGCCTGCTGGCCCGGAACCGCGGACTGCGCCTCATGGGGCTGGGGATTGGGGTGCTGGCCATATTG
>JBMTIF010000220.1:0-4686 GCA_049437045.1 Alphaproteobacteria bacterium
GATCGCGTGGGGCAGATTCTCACCCGCGTTGCCGGTGTCTTTGCCTTTCTCGGCGGGTTGGGGCTGATTTTTGCGATTGTGGTCACGTGCGTCAGCATCCTGCTCAAAGTCACGCGCCGGGTTTTGGATTACAGCCTCTCTAGCATCGCCAATGCCGAAGCCTGGTCCGGAATCAAACCGATTTTGGGGGAGGAGGAGCTGGTTCAATACGCTGTTGGGATTGCCCTGTTCTCTGCGCTTCCTTGGGTCATGATAAAGCGGGGTCATGTGCGGATTGATATCTTCGAACCGCTGTTCGGTGGCCTGCTCAACCGCATTTTGAACTTTGCAGCAGACTTCTCTCTGCTCTTCGTCTCCTACATGATCCTGACCCGCCAGTGGTATCTGATTTTCAAGAAAGCGCGCCGCTCGCAAGAGCCAATGCCGGAGCTGCTGATGAACGGAGACTGGGCGGGCGCCCTGGCACGCTTGCGAGTCCAGCCGGAATCCCAGATCCTGAGCATGAAGCTCTGGCCCTTCTACACCTTTGCCGAGGTTTGCGTGGCGCTGTTCATGGTGGTGGCGCTCTACTGTTCGGTTGAGAGCTTCATCCGCATTTTCCGGTCCAGCAACCCAGTGACAGGGGGTTGAGCATGATGGATTGGCTGACTTCATCCTTGACCAGTTTCCAGATTGGCTTGCTTTCCTTCCCGGTCCTCCTGTTGCTCGTTGCCCTGCGCCTGCCGCTGGCTGCGGCCATGTTTATTGTGGGTACGCTTGGCACCGTGCTGGTAACCGGCAATTTCCGTATGATGGACAGCCAGCTCAAATCGTTCACATTCGGCACGCTCAATAACTACTCCCTATCCATCATTCCGCTGTTTCTGCTGATGAGCGAGTTCGCGACCCGGGGCGGCATGTCCCGTGCGTTGTTTGAGGCTGCAGGTGCGTGGCTGGGCCATCGAAAGGGCGGCGTGGCCATGGCGGCAATCGGGGCTTCTGCCGGGTTTGGTGCCGTTTGCGGTTCATCACTGGCAACAGCATCGACCATGGGCAAGGTGGCCCTGCCGGAACTCAAGCGCTCTGGCTATTCAGGCTCCCTTTCCACAGGCGTTCTGGCAGCAGGAGGAACACTCGGAATCCTCATTCCACCTTCGGTGGTTCTGGTGATCTACGCCATACTCGCGGAAGTGAACATCGAGAAGCTCTTTACCGCTGCTTTTATCCCCGGCTTGCTGGCCATGCTGGGATACATGATTACCGTTTCAATCTACACCCGCGTGGTCAAGGGCGCTGAGCAATCCCGCCCTCGCCTGCCCTATGCCGAGCGGTTCAGGATCATGACCCGCGTTTGGCCCGTGCTGCTGATTTTTGTGCTGGTCATCGGCGGAATTTACACCGGTGCATTCACCCCAACAGCCGCAGCAGCCGTCGGCGCAGCCGGAACGGGCATCATCGCAGCCCTCAACGGTGGCTTGACGTGGTCAGGGCTCAAGGATTCCTTGCTGGCCACAGCCAAAACCTCGGCAATGATCTTTTTCATTATCGTTGCAGCGGGCGTGTTCAATTCGTTCCTAAGCTCAGCCAAAGTCCCGCAAACACTCGCTGAGTTCTTTATCGCATCTGACTTGAACCCGTGGGTCATTCTGCTGGGAATGCTGCTGCTCTATCTGATCCTTGGCACAGTGATGGATTCCATCGCGATGATCTTCCTGACGGTGCCGATTTTCTTTCCCATCATCGCGCAGTTGGACTTTGGCCTGACACCGGCAGAAGTGGGCCTTTGGTTCGGGATTTTGGTGCTGATGTCGGCTGAAGTCGGGCTCATTACACCGCCTGTGGGCATGAACCTGTTTGTCATCAACAATCTGGATAAGAACATCCCCATGATTGAAACCTACAAGGGCGCGTTGCCGTTTGTCGCTTCAGACGTGGTTCGGATCGTCATTCTGGTCGCTTTCCCAGGCATCACACTGTTCCTCGTCAGGCTGCTTTTCTAGCGCACTCCGACACAAAAAAAGCCGGCGTTTGCGGACACCGGCTTTCTTGAGCTTTCTGGTTGGTTCCAGTCGTTCTCAGACCTTCATCACACCCATCTGATCTTCGAGCTTCTGCATCACCTGCATGGCCGCAAGTCCCTGCTGAAAGCTGGAATTTGGCTCGCGCCCTTCTTCAATCGCCGCAATGAATTCGCGGTCGATCAGCTCGATCCCGTTGTTGCTCACCGCAACATCGCTCAGATCGATCGGCTGCTCCCGTCCATCGACCAGATCGTCATAGCGCGCGATGTAGGTTCCAGTATCGCCGATGTAGCGGAAAAAACTGCCCAAGGGACCGTCGTTGTTGAACGACAGCGATAAGGTGCAGAGCTTGCCGCTTGGCGTCTTCATGCCAATGGTCATGTCCATGGCAATACCAAGCTCCGGATGCGCTGGCCCCTGCAGGCCAAAGACCTCGCTGGGAATTTCGCCCGTCTGGTACATGAACAGATCGATGGTGTGGCAGGCATGGTGCCAAAGCAAGTGATCAGTCCAGCTGCGCGGCTCGCCCTTGGCGTTCAGGTTGGAACGGCGGAAGAAATAGGTCTGTGCATCCATCTGCTGGATATTGAACTCACCCGCATCGATTTTGTTGCGAATGTACTGGTGACTGGGGTTAAAGCGGCGGACGTGACCGACCATCCCGACAACACCTGTCTTTTCCTGCGCGGCGACCATTTTTTCAGCGTCAGCGAGACTATCGGCCATAGGAATTTCGCTGAAGGTATGCTTACCCGCTTCCATGGCCTTCACAGATTGCTCACAGTGCATCTGGGTTGGTGTGGAGAGGATAACGGCATCCACATCCGCAGCCAGAAAGTCTTCGTAGGTGGAACACGCCGTTGCAATCCCGCGCTCGGCCGCCAGCGCTTCGATCTTGTCCTTGTTCGGTCCAAAAATCGCAGTGACTTCAGCGTTTGGGATATTTGCCAACGCGTCCAGATGCTTGAGACCAAAAGCGCCGTAAGCGCCAGCTACGCCAATCTTGACCATATCAGCGGTTCTCCAGAATCAGGTGCCCCACCGCCGTGTTGGAGGCTGGGACATGGTAGAAGCGGTGCACTTCCTCGACATTTTCGTTCAGCGCGCCGCGCATGACGTACCACATGACCAATTCGATGCCTTCAGAACCCGCTTCGCGCAGGTATTCGATGTGATCAATCTGACTGCCGGTATCAGGCTCGTTGACCAGCAGATCCATGAAGCGGGCATCCCAGTCGGCATTGATCAGGCCCGCGCGCTGGTGCTGCAACTGGTGCGACATGCCCCCGGTACCAAAAACACAGACTTTCAAGTCTTCGCCGTAGCTCTCAATGGCCTTGCGAATAGCCTTGCCTAGCGCAAAACAGCGACGACCCAGCGGCGCAGGGTATTGCACCACATTCACCGCCAGCGGCACGACCGGACAGGGCCACTCATCGGGTTGGCCAAACATCATGGTCAGGGGAACGGTCAGACCGTGATCCACTTCCATTTCGTTCATGATGGTAATGTCAAACTCGTCGAGTATCAGCGACTGCGCGATGTGTGCAGAAAGGTTCCGGTGCCCCTTTACCACGGGAACAGGACGCGGTCCCCAGCCTTCATCCGCAGGGGCGTATTCTGTACCACAGCCCAATGCGAAAGTCGGGATTACACGCGCATCAAAGGCCGTGCAGTGGTCGTTGTATACGAGGAAGATGACGTCCGGCTTTTCCTTCTCCATCCATTCTTTGGAGAACTCAAAACCCTTGAAAATCGGGCCATAGTAATCGTCACCGGTGATACCTTTATCGGATGCCACACCCAGTGCCGGGACGTGAGAACAGGCAACGCCTGAAGAAACATAAGCCATTATTTATCTTCCCATTCAGACTTGTAGCGATTGCCTTCGATGCTGCGACCGCCGCCGACCATCATTTCGCGGTAGCTTTCGCCCATGCCCGTCATCAGGCCGGCCAGTTGCTGGAAGTTGATCCCGTGGTACGCAGCGAGCTTGCTGGTATAGTAGATGTTGCCACCCAGTTCGAGCAGACGGTTCCACTCCTGATTCAGCGCGGCTTCGCGCTGATCTGCCGTCATGGGGAAACGGTCGATATACCCTTCCGGATCCGCGCGAAACAGCTCGCGATTGTCCGCCAGACGCAGCGAGATGCAGAACTGGTTCAGGTGGTAACCCACGGCGGCCTGATCGCTGTCAAAGACGATGGTGCCGGGAATGTCAGAATAGGGCTTGCTCATGCAAAGTCTCCCTCCAAGCCTGAGTTGCCGGGTTCCTACAGCCTTGAAGACGGGCTGGATGGAACGCAAAAGCAAAATACGTCACATGTCACGTTTCTTGTGAATCAGGACATAAGTCAACAGCCGAGTATGGCCAGACATAGCTGCCAAAACGGTATCAGCCGCTTGTCCAACTGGCAAAAGCCTGCGCCATTAGCCGCAGGGCTACGAGCGTAACGATGGACTTGAAGACGATGCGAAACAGCTGATCGCTGATCCGGTGCGACACCCGTTTTCCAGCCCAGGCACCCGCAAAACCGACCAAAGTCGCAACAATGATGTGCGGAATATAAGGACGGTAGTCAAAGCCCAGCGAGCCATAGCCAATAACCTTGAACAGGTCGCCTAGCGTCATACAAAACGCTAAAGTTCCGGTCATAGCCGCTTTGGTGATTCGCGTGTTGATCAA
>JBMTIF010000221.1:0-4722 GCA_049437045.1 Alphaproteobacteria bacterium
CGGCCACCGGCGCCTGCGATTGCGATGTTCAGGGTCATGTGAGCCTTTCAGAAACAGCAGCAGGATTAGCCTGCGAGCTTTTCCATCACTTCGTCGGAAATTTCAGCGTTGTAGAACACGGCTTGAACGTCGTCGTGGTCTTCCAGCGTGTCGATCAGCTTCAGCATGGTCGAAGCCTTATCTTCTTCCAGATCCACGGTAATGTTCGGTTTCCAGCCGATTTTGGCTTCCTGCGGGGTGCCGAGAGCGGCTTCCAGCGCTTCGCGAACCGCCAGAAAATCTTCGGTGGTGGTCAGGATTTCGTGACCATCTTCAGAGCTTTCAATATCTTCTGCCCCGGCTTCCAGAGCCGCTTCCATTACCGTGTCTGCATCAGCGGCATCGGCTGCGTAGGAAATCAGTCCGCCGCGGGTGAAATTGAAAGATACCGATCCGGTTTCACCGAGGTTACCACCGAATTTGTTGAAGTAGGAGCGGACATCGGCCGCGGTACGATTGCGGTTGTCTGTCAGTGCCTCGACAATCACAGCAACCCCTGCTGGACCATAGCCTTCATAACGCATTTCGATGTAGTCCGCGCCGTCACCACCGCCGATTGCGGACTGAATGGCCTTTTTAATCCGGTCGTTCGGCATGTTGACTGCGCGCGCGGCGGATATTGCACCGCGCAGGCGTGGGTTCTTTTCCGGGTCCGGCTCACCACTGGATTTCACCGCCACGGTAATTTCGCGCCCCACCTTGGTGAAGATCTTGGCGCGCTTGGCGTCCTGTGCGCCTTTGCGGTGCATGATGTTCTTGAATTTACTGTGGCCTGCCATGGTTCAGAACTCTTTGTAGCGGTGTCGATGGGATAGGCTGGTTTATTAGACCTTGGCAACGCACAGGGCAATCGGTGCCGCGGTATAGGAGCCTTCAACCGCCCAAAAAAAGAGCCGCTCAGGATCATTGAAGCGGCTCTTTTCTGCATGTTTGTGCGGGGGCTTAGTTCAGTTCATGATCGATAACGTCATCGTCGTCTTCGTCATCTTTCTTGTTGAAATTCTGAGAAGAACCGCCGTCGGTGTTTTCAGCCTCTGCCGCACGTTCAGCGGCTCGCTGCTCCATTCGGAATTCCCGCTTGGCATCGGCGATCAGCAGCTCGATATCGCTGGGCTCACAATTCAGTTCTTCGAGGCGAACATTAAAGGCGGCTGCGCCCTGCTTTAGCTGTTCCTTCGCCTTTTGCTCTTCGAAGCCCATGTTGGGCAGTCGAACCATCCCGAACATTGCGGCGACACCGCTAATCATCAGGCTCTGACCGAACTTTTGACCGCGCACAGAGTCCACGTAGGCAATCGCCTTGGCCGCTTTGCCCTGCTCAACCCGCAGGCTCGGGCAGTCCATTTCCATTTCCGTTGGAGTCAGGATGTAGGTTCCGTTCCGCTGCCAACCGTATGCAGGTTCCGTGAACTGTCCACCAAGGGTCGTTGGTCCGCATGCGCTCAGGCCCAAGGTCAGGCTGATTGCGGCTGCGCCGATCAAGACGTGTTTCAAATGTTTACCCCTCATGCGGTGCTCTTGATGGCACCTGCGGTTTGTCGATTGTTTGTGCGGTATCTTCCGGAACCTCGCAACCCCGAAGGCCCATAATACTGTGGGTTACCATAATTACGAGGCTGCAATAAGTTCGATCCTAGGCGCTATTATGTAGACAGTGTAAATTTAACTTGCACGGCTCCCTGCATCTGGCTAATCAAGGAACGCACTAATTTCAGAAGGCAGGATTCATGGCGCTCGGTCAGGTCAAAACAGCAATTCTACCCGTTGGCGGTCTGGGGTCCCGGTTTTTGCCTGCGACCAAGGCCATGCCCAAGGAAATGCTGACCGTCGTGGATAAACCGCTGGTTCAATATGCCATCGACGAGGCCAGAGCCGCTGGGATCGAGAACTTCATATTCGTCACCGGACGCGGCAAAACCGCCATCGAGGACCACTTCGACCACTCGTTCGAACTCGAACATACGCTCGCTGAGCGGGGGAAAAATCATTACGTGGAGATGATGCGCTCGATGATGCCCGAACCGGGCCAGATCGCCTACGTTCGGCAGCAGGACCCGTTGGGTCTGGGCCATGCCATCTGGTGCGCGCGTCACATGCTTAAAGATGAGGCCTTTGCCGTCCTGCTGCCAGATATCATCATCGACCCCGTGAACGGCGGTGACGGATGCCTCAAGCAATTGGTTGACGCGCATGCGGAGTACGGTGGAATGGTTCTGGCCGTTGAGGAAGTGCCCCGCGACCGGGTTTCGTCCTACGGCATCATTGATCCGGGCGAAGTGCGTGGTTCGCATCTGGAAATCCAGGGAATGGTGGAAAAGCCAAAGGTGGAAGACGCGCCATCGAACCTGTGCATCACCGGCCGCTATATCCTGTCGACGGAAATCTTTGATTTTCTCGACAAAGGCGTAAGGGGTGCCGGGAATGAAATTCAGCTTACGGACGCCATTGCAGCGAACTTGCAGAAGCTACCCATTCATGGAGTCAGGTTTTCCGGTCGGCGCTTTGATTGCGGATCCAAGGAAGGCTTCGTTGCCGCCAACCTGCATTTTGCGCTCAAGCACCCCGAAATTTCTGACAAAGTCCTGAAGTCCGCCACAGAGATCATGGCGCGACAATAGAGGCTTAGACGGCGGGCAGATGCGACAAAAGCCGTCCGCCAACCCGAACAGGCTCCGCGCGGGTTGCCAGTCCTGAAGTCTCGTCACTTTCCACGTACAACGCGCAAAGTGTAGCCTCCCCTTCTGCGGGGCCGAATTTGCCGCGAGACCCGACTTGGGTGAATCGTGGAATTGAGCTTTCCTTTAGCATTCCAATGACAGAATCGAAGTCGCCCGTCATACCCAGATCGGCCTGAAAAGCTGTGCCGCCGGGTAAAATCTGTGTGTCGGCGGTGGGTGAGTGCGTGTGTGTGCCCTCCACCGCTGTAACCCGGCCATCCAGATAATGACCAAAGGCCATTTTCTCAGATGTTGCTTCGGCGTGAATATCGACAAAGGTCGCCACGCGCGGCTCGTTTTGCCAATCCTCCAAGGCCTTGTCAGCGGCAAGAAACGGGTTGTCGGCATCCGGATTCATGAACAGACGGCCCAGAGTCTGGATGATCCCTACCCGATGTCCATTACGCCCGGTCAACAGCGTTTTTCCCACCCCGGGGGTGCCAACGGGATAGTTGATGGGTCGAATGATCCGCGCGTCTTCATTCAGCAGTGGAATGATTTCCTTCCGATCAAACGAATGGTTCCCGAGAATGATGCAATCCACGCCGGCGTCAAAAAAGCCATGTGCATGTTCGGGCGAAAGGCCAAAGCCGTGCGTGGCGTTCTCACCGTTCAAGATAACGAAATCGAGCTTTAGCTGTTCGATAAGACCGGGCAGGTGATCCGCAACCGCACGGCGTCCTGCTCGTCCAACCACATCACCAATAATCAGAGTATGCATAGGGGTGATCTAGTCCTGAGGTTCGGCTTCGTAAACCGTTGTCGGTGTAATTACTGCAGTGAGCACTTCGTCCGTTGGTTCAACAGGCAGGGGTGTATCCACACGCTGACTGTCATAGGCAAGACCAAGGGCCAAGACCCGTCGGCCCTGCTGCCGGAACAAATCCAGTGTGCGATCATAGAAACCACCGCCGTAGCCCAGACGAAACAGACCGCGATCAAAACCAACCAGAGGCAACAGGACAATAACCGTTTCCGCCACCATCATGGGGGCAGAGGTTGGTGGTTCGAGGGTTTTGAACAGTCCTTCGTCCAGTGGTTCACCAGGAGACCAAAGCCTGAAATCCAGTGGTCCGGGTTCTACCGGCGTTCGGGGGAGGCCTACAGGATATGCCGCCAGTCTTTCGATCAGGGGAAGGGGGTCCAATTCACGCCGGATGGGTAGATAGGCGGTCATCTGGGAAGCGCCTTCAGGGATTTGTGCACGGATTGCGGACGCCATGAAGTCGTACTGAGCCGCCGTCGGCTGTTGGTCAGGCCGGGCCTTGATGAGGTCTTTTCGAAGCGCTGCTTTCTGGTCAGAGATGGACACGCCTGCAATTCCGCTTCGTGGCTTGGGTGAATTTGTGAGCCAGACGACCGTTGATCGAGTAGTCCACCTGCGGCCCGACATAAGTCAGGTGGGCGCCGCGTAACAAAACCTCGGCTCTGACAGAGGCAGCTCCCGTGCAAGGTGCATCGGCCCCGGGGACAAGATGATCTGACGTATCGTCCAGCTCTGCTCAGAGGAGTGGTGCTTTGCCTTCGCGGTGTCAACCGGCATAAGAAAGCCCATGACTGACACGCTTACCCGTTTTGCGCCTTCTCCAAATGGATTGCTCCATCTTGGGCACGTTTACGCGGCCCAAGAGGTTTGGCGCATGGCGGCAACCTTGGGGGCGGCGGTTTTGCTGCGCATCGAAGATACAGACTTCACACGCTGCAAGCCCGAATATGAAGACGCCATTTGTGAGGATTTGGCTTGGTTGGGTTTTGAGTGGGCCGGCACGGTCATCCGCCAATCAGACCGCAAGCCGCTGTACGAGGCTGTAATTAATCGGCTTAAAGGCATGGACTTGCTCTATCCCTGCACCTGCACACGAAAGGATATCGAGGCCTCGTGGCGTGGAAGGCCACAGTTCGGACACGAGGGCATGCGCTACCGGGGAACGTGCAAGGGCAAAGTGATCAATGAAGATCAGCCCGT
>JBMTIF010000222.1:0-4707 GCA_049437045.1 Alphaproteobacteria bacterium
GAAGCGTGCGGCCCCCAAAACAGCCATGTTATTTGCCTCGGTCGCGCCAGAGGTAAATACGATTTCCCGTGCTTCGGCGCCCAGTGCCTGCGCAACCTGCGCACGCGCCCTGTCTACCCGGTCAGCCGCTGCCAAACCCCGCCCATGCTCAACGGACGCCGGATTACCAAAGGCCTCGCTCCAAAGTGGCGTCATGGCGTCCCGGACCTCTGGTGCGAGGGGTGTCGTCGCGTGGTGATCGAGATAGAATTGCATGCTCGTCAGATTATCTCTCTTTCGGGCCTCATAAACGGCTTATTCTTGTGCAGGGAATTGGTTGTGAGTTACTGGTAAATCCAGATTTCAAGCCCAAGGTATCATCATATGCCACGTTTACTGATTATAGGAACTGCAGCAAGTGCGCTTCTTTTCAGTACCCCAGCTCTGGCTCAATTCAATGTGCAGCCAGTACTCGGTGAGTCTGATCGGCTGATTGCCAGCTCAGAGTACAGCCAATCACGCGCGGTTGTCATTGATGCACTGAACAACAATCCCAGCGAGGCTGAACGTGAAGTCCTGATCGAACAACTCGACAAGATCTCGGCAGCGACGCCTTACTACATAAAGATTGATGCCAGCTCAACGTTCACGACGGGCACCCGACAGGACATGTGGCCAGACCGCTTGAACTGGGTTGGCGTGCCGCACTACACGGATCAGACGCTAACGGTGAAAAAGGCGCAAGCATCGCTGATAAACTCAGTTGCTATTGATGCAGGTTATCGCTTTGACCTCTCGCCGGACGTCAACCTTTCAGTGGGACTGGATGGGCAAATCTACTTCTATGAAGAAACCGACTTCATGGAAGCGTGGGTAGGGGAAGCCTATGCCGAATTGGACTTGAGCATTGGTCCGGTCCTTTCAAACACCAGACTGCGCTTTGCGCAATCTTCAAAGAGCAGAGAGAAAGTTGACTTTAACCCCAACGTCCCGCGGGTTCCCGGGCTCTACAGCTACAATGCAGAGCAGGATTTGGGCTTCAAGCTGGCTAAGGATCAGGTCATCGGGTTGGAAATCACCTATCGCCAAGGCGATGAAACCAGCAATGTTCAGTTTCCCGGTACAGCTTTTGAGCATCTGACCGTCGAGACCTACTACGATGCGACCTGGGCCAATACGCTCGATACCCGGCTCTACGGTTTTGGTCAGGCTGCCGTCTCTGATCCGGAGTATGTGGGCTTCCTTGCCTTTGGTGCAGGGGTAGAGATGGAATTGGACCTCCCTGTCGGCTTTAGTCTTGGTGGTGATCTGCAGTACCGGACGCAAACCGGAATGGAACCGTACCCTGATCGGAGTGAAAACCTCGATTTGGATATCATGCAGGGTAGCTTCGAAATCCAGAACGGGCACTTCCGGCTGGGCGGATTTGCGCCCTACCTGAATGCATCCTTCTCAGAATCCACTGCGACCTATGCGGAATACGACAGAAGTGATCTGGCCTTTGGTGCCGGGATTAGGCTAGGGTTCTAGAGCTGCGCAGGCAAATGGCTGCGCTTCGCTCAAAGGAACCACGACCTTGCTCATTCATTTTTTTGAAAAGGTGCGCGCCTATGGCGTACCTGCGACGATACGCGAGCTGCTGGATCTCATCGCCGCGCTCGATGCAGGTGTGGTCTATGCGAACGTGGATGAGTTCTATTCTTTGTCCCGAGCAACGCTCGTAAAGAACGAGGCGCACTTTGATCGCTTTGACCGAGCGTTTCGGGATTTTTGGGAAGGGGTTGCAAGCCTTGAAGAGATCTTCGGTGAAATACCTGAAGAGTGGCTCCGCAAGATTACGGAAAAGACACTCACTGATGAGGAGAAGGCGCAGATTGAGGCGCTTGGTGGTTTCGATAAGGTGATGGAAGCGCTCAAAGAGCGTTTGGAGAACCAGGAAAAGCGTCACGAGGGCGGCTCAAAGAACATCGGAACTGGCGGAACCAGTCCTTTTGGTGCCTACGGCTACAACCCGGAAGGGGTCCGTATCGGGCAAAAGGAAGGACGGCACGGCAAGGCCATTAAGGTCTGGGATAAGCGAGAGTTCAAAGACCTTGATTCCGACCGCGAAGTTGGCACCCGAAACATCAAAGTCGCCCTGCGCCGATTACGCCGATTTGCCCGTGAAGGTGCTGCAGAAGAGCTGGACATCGACGATACCATTTCAAGCACGGCGCAAAATGCCGGGTTCCTCGATATCAAGCTGCGGCCAGAGCGCCGAAATGCTGTGAAGCTGCTGATGTTCTTCGACATTGGCGGGTCGATGGACCCTTACATTAGACAGGTCGAAGAGCTGTTCAGCGCGGCTTCGAGCGAGTTCAAGAACCTTGAATATTATTACTTCCACAACTGCCTGTATGAGACAGTCTGGAAAGACAATCGCCGCCGCCAGCAGTCTCGTTTGTCAACTTACCAACTGCTGAACACCTACCCATCGGATTACAAGGTCATATTTGTCGGCGATGCGACCATGTCTCCGTACGAAATTGCTTATGCTGGCGGTAGTGTTGAACACTGGAATGAAGAACCCGGCGCGCTTTGGATGCATCGAGTACTTCAAACTTACGCCAATGCTGTTTGGATCAACCCCCAGGCCGAAGACACGTGGCGCTGGCATCAATCCATTGAGATGATGCACGAAATCATGGAAGGCCGCATGTTCCCGTTGACGCTTGGCGGGCTGACGGACGCCTTGCGAACGCTGACCTAACTTCGGGTCACGCCGGGTTGCGCTTTCTTGTCACCAGCGTGATGCCGAAGATGATGATCGCCAGACCGACAAAGTGGTACCAGCGGATTTGTTCCTGAAGCACCAACCAAGCCATGCCGCCTGCGAAAACGGGCATAAGATTGATGAACACACCCGCTTGGTTGGAACCGATCAATTGAACGCCTCGGTTCCAGCAGTAGGCAGCCAACAGGCCCGGAGCGATGGTGATGAACAGCACGGCAAGAACTACCCTTGGGGTTATTTCTGCCAGACCATGATTGGCCACGTTCACTGAGAAAAATGGTGCCATGAAAACGGCGCTCGCCGTGACTAAAATCCAGAGGAAGCCCAGGTCGGACAAACCTTCGGGCCTGATCCGCAGCAAGACGGTAAAGACGCTGTAAGCGACAATGGCGCAGAGCATCCAGAGCACACTTTCGGTGAAGTCGAACCCCAGAAGACTTGCGGGTGAGTCTGCACTCACGACCAGAAGAGCGCCCACGAAGCAAACGGTCGAGCCTATGGCCTGACGTCCCGTGAGGCGGTCGCGAAACAGGATGAAGCCAGCGGCAATCACGACTGCCGGCATGGTTGCCTGCAAGACCGCAATTGTTGGCACCTCTCCGGTGTACAGTGAGAAATAGACAAGACTTACAAAGATAGCGTGGCCCAAAATGCCAATGGCAGAGAGCTTCCACCAATGCCGAGTGATGAGCTTGAAGTCGTTCTTGATGATCTCCCGTCGACCGGTAAACCATGTAACAGCCATAAAGACCGATAGGATCACCGTCGCGCAGAAAAAGCGGAAGAATGCGAGTTGAAAAGGGCGGACGTCCAACTGGTCTCCAGCAATTCTACCGGCGATGAAATGTCCGGACCACATCAATACGGTCAAAACACACAGCAAAGGGCCGTTCGACCATACTAGACGTCCAATGTTGCTCATATTGATGAAGCCTCCTAACCTAAGCATCTAGGCTGACACAGCTTGTGTTCAACGGAAAGGAACCAGAGCATCATGGCCGACACTCTTGATCTGTCACTTGACGTTTTTGCCGATCCAATCTGCCCGTGGTGTTTCATTGGCAAGCGCAATCTCGAAAGGGCTTTGGCGATCTATGAGGGGCCAAAGGTAAAGGCCAATGTGCAATGGCGCGCGTTCATGCTGAATCCCGGCATGCCGCCCGAAGGTATGGATAGGCGCACCTACTTAGAGGCCAAATTTGGCGGTGCTGACAATGCAGATGCGGTTTACGGTCGGATCCGACAGGCAGGTTTTGCTGCGGGCTTAGCGCTGGAATTTGACAAGATCAGTCGCACGCCCTCAACGCGTCCAGCACACCGCGCCATCCGGCATATCCAGAACACACAAGGCCTTGAAACAACAGAGGCCTTTGTTGAAGCCTTGTTCCAAGCCTACTTCACCGAAGGCCGCGATATCGGGAAGATCGAAGTCCTGCTCGATATCGCCACAAGTGTGCGGGTCAATCCCGATACCCTTTGGGCCATGTTTGAAAGCGATTCCTACATCGAAGAGGTCAATGCCGAAGACCTGCAAGCCCGGGAAATGGGCATGGGCGGGGTCCCGGGGTTTATCGTGAACCGCAAGTATTTCCTGTCGGGAGCGCAACCGCCTCCGGCCTTCCATAAACTCTTCGACCTCATTATCAGCGAAGCCAAACACGGCTAAGGAGCCACACGCCACTATGCGTATCGACCGCCTCAGCGGGGCAATTCTGCCTGAACAGCACCTCTACACCATCGATCTTGAAGCCGACTTCTGGCCAGTACACCAGTATTGGCTTGTCTCTCCACGCAGAGAGACGTTTCCAGGTGTAAAGCCGCTGCCGAATGGCCTGACATTGGAGGAAGTCCATCCTACTGCTGCCTTTGCCAAGCAAATGTACTGGGATGTAGGTGGACCATGGATTTGGGGCGACAAACGCGCATATTCTGACAGCCAATGGCAGGATTACACG
>JBMTIF010000223.1:0-4699 GCA_049437045.1 Alphaproteobacteria bacterium
CCAATCGGATTTGACCCAGCGCTGCGGCGGCCTGTTTCTCATCGAGGCCAAGATTGGAGGGCTCTCGCCCTTGTAAGCGCAGATCCACGCGGATTGCGCCCGAAGAGACCAGAACCACTCTACGACCGCTCTTCACCAGATCGGCAATATCGTCCACCAGCGCCGCCATCCAGTCCCGACGGATCGACCCATCTTCGCGCACCAGCAGGGCCGAGCCGACCTTGACGATGATCGTTGGCGCTTCCCTGATGGCCTGTTGCGCGGTCGCGACGTTTGTCAGGGCGTCCATGCTTCTTCAACCTCACCCTTGGCTTCCCGGCGATCCTGTTCGCGCTGTGCGTCCGCCATATTGGCCAGTTCATGCAGGATGGCATCAACGCCTTCACCGCTGACGGCTGACATGATCCAGACCTTCTTGCCACCGGCGGCTTCAGACAGGATCCGGGCCTGATCTTCAGCCAATTCAGGCCCAATGGCGTCCGCTTTGTTCAGCGCCAGAACCTCCGGCTTATCGGCCAGATCACCGCCGTAGAGCTCCAGCTCTCGGCGGAGCTTGAGATAGGACTGGCCGGGATCATCTTCGCAGCCATCCACGATGTGCAAAAGTCCTGCGGAACGCTCCACGTCGCCCAGAAAACGTGTCCCCATGCCTGCGCCGTCTGACGCGCCTTCGATCAGGCCGGGAATATCGGCGATCACGAAACTCCGGTTCTGGATCGCTGCAACCCCAAGGTTCGGATGCAAAGTGGTGAAGGGGTAGTCAGCGATCTTTGGCGTGGCTTTTGATACAGCAGACAGGAAGGTGCTCTTGCCCGCGTTTGGAAAGCCAAGCAGGCCGATGTCAGCGATCAGCTTCAGATGCAGCCAGATCCACCGCTCTTCCCCCGGATAGCCCAAGTCTCGACGGCGGGGGGCGCGGTTGGTCGATGTTTTGAAGCGTGCATTGCCAAAGCCGCCATCACCGCCTTTGGCGATCATCACACGCTCACCAGCTTCGGTCAGGTCCGCGAGGACGGACTCGCCGAACTCGTCAAGGATCTGCGTGCCCACCGGAACTTTCAGCGTGATCGACTTTCCTGCCGCACCGAACTTGTTGGCGCTCTGCCCATTCTTTCCGCGCTCGGCTTTGTAGTGCTGGACGTAGCGGTAATCGATCAGGGTGTTGAGGTTGTCTACGGCTTCGACAAAAACATCCCCGCCCTTGCCGCCGTCCCCACCATCCGGGCCGCCGAATTCGACATACTTCTCCCGCCGGAAGGAGATCACTCCGCTTCCGCCGTTGCCGGAGGCAATAAAAACTTTGGCCTGATCTAAAAACTTCATGGTTTGCCACTTACACGATGCGGGGGATGCGCTCAAAAAAGAATTGACCCTGAACGCAAAAAGGGAGGCCGAAAGCCCCCCTTTCATGAAACCAGAGTATCGACGGTCGCTTACTTAGCGCCCTTGATGCCCGTAATTTTCACGACGGTCTGGTGCTGACGGTGGCCGTTGGTGCGGCGGAAGTTTTTCCGGCGACGACGACGGAAAACCAGAATTTTCCGCGTGCGCTTCTGTTCCATTACTTCCGCGGTCACGGTTGCGCCTGCGACCGTTGGGGTGCCGAGGGTGATCTTGTCGCCTTCGCCAACCATGAGGACCTGGTCGAAGGTGATCTTGTCACCGACTTCAGCTTCAAGCTTTTCGATTGGGAAAACGGAATCGGTTTCAACGCGGTACTGCTTACCGCCGGTCTTGATGACTGCGTACATTTGTGTGCTGTCCTGTCAGTTGCAGCTGACGCTCTTGCTGTGCGGTCGAATCAACCGCGGGGCGCCTTGGCTTGTTGATAGAGCCGCTTTCCTATGCCCAGACCCGGCGCAGGTCAATGAAAACGACCTGTTATCAGTGCATTGCTGCTGCTATCCCGCGTAGGGCTCATGAAAGCAACGCGTAATCGTGGACCGCGAGTGGTTGCGGCCCTGTACGCTTTGTCCTAGACACGGCGGTGGAGAGGTGCCGGAGCGGTCGAACGGGGCGGTCTCGAAAACCGTTGTGCGCGCAAGCGTACCGAGGGTTCGAATCCCTTCCTCTCCGCCATCTTTTTTCTTTCCGCACACCAAGCAATGATTATCAACGGCTTAGTTTGATATCGGGCAGCGGCTGAGAACACTTCCTGTAGAAATACCCCGTCTCGCGAGCCATGCCCAAGACCGTCTGATCCTTTTTGCCCGGCTTTTGCTGCCAAAAATGGAACGATTGGTTGCTCGATCGGACGCCCTTGAGTTTGTCAAAGGAAGTCATCCCGCCTGCTGGAAAAGCGGGAGCTCATCGTAGGTTTGCTTTGTTGGTCCCTATGCAAGTGGCTTGCGGACACCAGAAACCGCTCAACTTCTCATAAGGTGTAGATATCCGGGCGAATGTCTCGGAACGACCCCCAGCCTTCCCGGTAGCGTCGCACCGCGTCAAGATCGACGGTTGCCAGCGCGATCCCGGCCTGTTCCGTCATCTCTGCCAACATCCCGCCGGTATGGTCTGCGATGAAGCTGCCGCCGTAGAAGTCCAGCTTGTGTCCAACCTTTTCAGTGCCGATACGGTTGCTGGCGGCGAGGATGCTCATGTTTGCAGCCGCATGACCCTGCATGGTCCGCTGCCAGTGCCGCATGGAACTCAGCCCCGGGAATCCCGGCTCCGAGCCGATGGCGGTGGGGTAGAGCAGGATATCGGCGCCCTTGAGCGCCATGGTCCGCGCCACCTCCGGGAACCACTGGTCCCAGCAGATACCGACACCGATGCGGCCGACCGCCGTATCCCAGACCCGCAGGCCCAGATTGCCGGGGGTGAAATAGAACTTCTCCTGATAGCCCTCGCCGTCGGGAATGTGGGTCTTGCGATAGAGGCCGAGGATGCTGCCGTCGGCGTCGACGATCGCGACGCTGTTGAAGAACTGACGCTCGGTCCGCTCGAAAAAGCTGATGGGCATGACCACGCCCAGCTCGCGGGCCAGCGCCGCAAAGTGCTCGATGACCGGGTGACCCTCGAAAGGCCGGGACAGGTCTAAATGCTTTTGGTCCTGCTCGGAGCAGAAATAGGGGGTGAGGAACAGCTCCTGCAGCAGCACCAGTCCGGCGCCCTGCCCCTTGGCTTCCCGGACCATCGCCTCGGCCCGCTGGATGTTATCGTCCTGATCCCAGCCACAGGTCATCTGGGTCACAGCGATGGTCAGTTTGCTCATGGGTCTGGTCTCTCTCTCCCAAAAATACACGTGCGCGCAGTCTGAACGCGAAGGCGGCTCGGCGGCAAGACCTGATCTTTCGCAGCAACCTCAGCGCTGCAGAACGAGAAGGACGGGTCACAATCGCGGCAAAGCGCTTCTATCAGCCCTTTCTTCGGCTATAAGGGTTTTAGGTTATTTGCATTAAGGAGCCCCGAACGATGATCAAAAAGCTATTGGCGGTTGGATGTCTCGCCCTCGTCGGCCTCGGCTTTCACAGCGCGGGCGCGCACCCGCATCACCATGGTCAGGCCGTGCTGCCCTACGGCGTCGAGAAGGTCACGACCTTCGAGATGGGTGGTCAGTCCTACGTCGTCTGGAACACCCATATCCGGGGCCTGTTCGGGGGCGAGCTGATCGAAATTCGCCGGCCCACGGGCCACCTTGCAGGACAGTGGTGGAGCGTCAACGGCTGGTGTTTCACCCCGTCAGTCTATGACAATCAGGGATGCTGGCCGCAGGGTCGGTACATGGATATCTTCGGCCGCGAGCTGACGAACTACCGCAACCGCTTCAACCCCATCGACACCGGCAGTCACAGCGTGGAGGTGAGCACGGAGTTCTGCGATCACTATACGCAGCTCGAATACACGGTGTCGGGGGATACCTCGGGGATCTGCGGCCACGAAGACGGCCTGCCCCTGCCGGAATGGGCTGAATAAGCACCGCGTTTCTGCGGTGCCGTGGTTTAGCGCCACCCGCAGACAGCAAAAGGGCCGCCCGCAGGCGACCCTTTTTCATACAAAGCAAGACGAGGGAGGGGCCGCAGCCTGTGCGCCCCCACCCCATGCGCCAAGCTTACATGGTTGGCAGTGGTGGCAGCGGCTGGCCCAGCCACTTTTCGGACAGCTCGTTCAGGTCTCCGCCGAGCGTCTTGTGCAGGATGAACACGTTCACCCACTGCAGCAGGTCCATGTTACCCTTCTTCACGCCGATGAAGGCCGGGGATTCCTTGATGATGAACTTGGTGGCGATGTCGAGGTCGGGGTTTTCTTCCGACAGGCCCGCCGCCACGGTGTTACCGGTCACGAGGACATCGACCTGGCCGGAGAGGAAGGCTGCACGGGTCGCCGCGTTGTCACCGAAGCGAATGATCTCCGTGCCCGCAGGCGCGCTTTCGGTCAGCTCCAGATCTTCCAGCGTACCGCCGGTCAGACCGACCTTCAGGCCGGCAAGATCAGCCGGGCCGCTGATGTCCAGCGTGCTGGCAGCGAAGGCACCGGAGAAGAACGGCGCGTAGGCCGAAGAGAACCAGATCGACTTGGCCCGGCCCGGGTTGGCACCCATGGTCGCGATCACGAGATCAACCTTGTCGGTTTCGAGGAAAGGAATGCGCTGCTTCGAGGTGACGGGCACCAGCTCCAGCTCGACGCCGAGGTCGGCAGCGATCAGCATGGCAACGTCGACGTCGTAGCCTTCATATTAGCCTTCGATGCCCAGCGCACC
>JBMTIF010000224.1:0-4646 GCA_049437045.1 Alphaproteobacteria bacterium
GTAGAGCTTGGCAGAAGCAATCTCTCGATTGGCTTCCAGCCCCTGATCCAGCCGCCAAGCACCCGCCAGCGTCAGCCATTCAGCGGCATCAATCTCGGTAATCATGTCAGCAAGTTTGAAGGACACGCCCTGAAACTTGCCAATGGGCTGACCGAACTGGTGGCGTTCCGCAGACCACTGCGTCGCATGATCGAACACCCGCCGCGCCCGACCGACGCAAAAGGCAGCCACCGTGAGGCGCGTGGCATAGAGCCACTCATTCATCACCTTGAAACCACCATGAATCTCGCCCAGCACTTTGCTGTTGGGCAGACGGCATTCATCGAAGGTCAGGATGCAGTTCTTGTAACCCGTGTGAGAAACCGACTTGTAGCCGTCCTTGATCTCAAACCCGGGGGTGCCGCGATCCACAAGGAAGCAAGTGATCTTCTTTTTCGGACCGCGCGGGGTATCTTCGACGCCCGAGGCCATAAACACGATGACAAAATCCGCGTGTTCAGCCCCGGAAATGAAGTGCTTGGTGCCATTGAGGATCCAGTCACCGTCCGGCTGCTGCACGGCTGTCGCTTTCATCCCGCGCACGTCAGAACCCGCGTCCGGCTCCGTCATGGCCAGCGCATCCATGCGCTCACCCCGAACAGCCGGGAACAGGTACTCGTCCCGCTGTTCACCCTCACAGGCCATCAGGATATTCTGCGGACGCCCCCAAAAGTGCGTCAGGGCCATGGAGCCGCGCCCCAGCTCTCGCTCCAGCAGCGTAAAGGTCAGATGATCCAACCCGCCACCGCCGACTTCCTCAGGGAAATTCGGCGCGTAGAAGCCCATGTCGATGACCTTTTGCTTGATGCTTTCGCCCAGCTCGTGCGGGACATAGCCCAGCCGTTCGACTTCATCCTCATGCGGATAGATTTCCGCCTCGACAAAGGCGCGAACGGTGTCCGCGACCATTTCCTGCTCAGGTGTCAGCCCAAAGTGCATCTGTCGGTTCCCCGGTTAAACGAGCGTTCCAGCGCCCCAGTTATTGGCTTTGAGAGCATGCAGAATGCCCACAAGGTTCTTGTCACGCTGTCGCTCCAGATCGCGCGCTGTCAACCCGCGTGCCTGCTCCTCAACCCCATCAGCGATGGCGTCGATCAGTTCGTCATCCAGTTCCGGCACATCCATGAGCTTGGTCCACGGCCAGTGGAGCGATGGCTTGAACATCTCGATAAAGGCGCGCATCCCGACTTCGCCGCCCGCAGTATGATAGGTCTGGAACAGCCCCATCTGTGCCCAGCGCAGACCGAAGCCGTAGCGGATGGCGTCGTCGATTTCTTCAGTTGTCGCAATACCATCCTTGACCAGCCACAGTGACTCTCGCCACACGGCTTCGAGCAGGCGATCGGCGATAAATGCGTCGATCTCCTTGCGCACTTTCAGCGGCTTCATGCCAATACTGTCAAAGATCGCTGCGGCCCGGTCCATAACGCCGTCTGTTGTCTGCTGGCCAGCAACAAGTTCCACAAGAGGCAGCAGGTAAACAGGATTAAACGGGTGCGCGACGATCAGGTTTCCGGGCTTATCCAGCCCTTCCTGAATCTTGGTAGGCAACAGACCGCTGGTCGAGGTACAGATGATCGCGTCGGCCCCTGCCGCAGCCGTGATGTCGGCATGGACACGCTGCTTGAGGTCCAACCGCTCAGGCACGGACTCGTGGACGATGTCAGCACCGGAGATCGCATCAACCATATCGCTGTGGTAGCTCAGCGTGCCTTTGACAGGCCCAACGCCGTACAGCATCTCAAAGGCTGCTTCGGCATTGGCGAGAACGTCGCCAATTTTGCGCTCCGCCTCCGGATCGGGATCAAAGACGCGAACGTCCGCCCCGCGATGCAGATAGCGGCCAATCCAGCCCGCACCGATCACACCGCCACCAACAATGGCGACCGTGCTAACGCTTGCCTTGCCCGGCCCGCTCATCGCCGCGCTCAACGCTTGGTCAGCTTCAGCTTGGCGCGGACTTCATCCGGACCGATGATCTTGGCGCCCATGCTGGTCGCAATTGAAGCCGCACGCTCCACCAGCTGACCGTTAGTCGCCAGAACGCCGCGGTCGAGGTAGAGATTGTCTTCGAGACCAACACGGATATTTCCACCCGCCAGCATCGCTGCGGAAACGTATGGCATCTGCATCCGACCAATGGAGAATGCAGACCATACCCAGCCCTCGGGAATATTGTTCACCATAGCCATGTAGGTGTTCATGTCGTTGGGCGCGCCCCACGGAATGCCCATACAAAGCTGCACCATCACCGGATCTTCGATGATGCCTTCCTCAACCAGTTGCTTGGCAAACCACAGGTGACCGGTATCAAAAGCCTCGATTTCAGGCCGTACGCCCAAATCCGTCATTTGCTGCCCCATAGCACGCAACATGGATGGCGTGTTGGTCATGATGTAATCGCCGTGGCCGAAGTTCAGCGTTCCGCAGTCCAGCGTGCAGATTTCCGGCAGCAGTTCCTTTACGTGCTCCATCCGTTCGGTCGCACCGGCCATGTCCGTACCTTCGGCGCTTGGCGGCAGAGGCTGCTCGACGTTACCAAGCGTCAGGTCTCCCCCCATCCCGGCGGTCAGGTTGATAACCACATCGGTATCTGCGGAGCGGATCCGATCAACGACTTCCCGGTACAGCGCCACATCGCGTGCCGGTGCACCCGTTTCCGGGTTCCGCACGTGACAGTGTGCGATGGCCGCGCCAGCCTTAGCTGACTCAATGGCCGCATCCGCGATTTCTTTCGGCGTTACCGGCACTTTGTCCGACTTCCCGGCAGTGTCACCGGAACCGGTAACCGCTGCAGTAATAAAGACCTCGTAGTTCATAGCGACCTCGTATGGTTCAGGGGCGATTCTGCTTGCCCGTAATGACACTGGCAAAAGCCACGATCGAGCCTTAGGTTCTGGCCCGATTACGACGATTCTTGGAAGAAGCCGCCCTATGCTCGTGGACAGTCATTGTCACCTTGATCACAGTAAAATGGAAGTCTCACCCGAAGAAGCCGTGCGCCGCGCTCGGCTGGCGGGGGTTGAACGCATTGTTACGATCTGCACCCGGCTTGATCGTTACGACCTTGTGAAGGGTATCGCTGAGCAGTTTGACGACGTCTTCATGGGCGTGGGCGTGCACCCGCATGAGGCTGGTGACGCAGGCATCGATCAGGCCGATGCCCTGATTGAGCTTGCCAAAGACCCCAAGATGGTTGGCGTGGGTGAAACCGGACTGGATTACTTCTACGACTTCGCACCCAAGCAGCAGCAGCGAACGTCATTCGAGGCGCACATCCTCGCCTCGCGCCACCTCGCGCTTCCGTTGATCATCCATACCCGCGATGCCGACGACGACACGATCTCGATTCTGCGTGAACACTGGCAGGATGGGGCTTTTCCCATTCTCATTCATTGCTTTACCGGCGGTCAGGCCTTGGCGGATGCCGTGGTGGAAATGGATGGCTTTGTCAGCCTTTCCGGCATCACGACATTCAAAAGCGCTGAAGACTTGCGGCAGGTGATCGACACGGTGCCAAATGACCGCCTGATTGTCGAAACCGATGCGCCTTATCTTGCGCCGACACCGCACAGGGGAAAAACCAACGAACCCGCTTTTGTGGCTCACACCGCGGATTTCTGGGCGGCACGGAAAGGCATGGAGGCTGCTGACTTTCGCGCGCTGACGGGTCAGAACTTCCTGACGCTATTCTCAAAAGTACCCGGCGAGCGGGTTTTCAACGACGCATGAATACGGTCAAGCCCTCAATCCCTCAAACTGTGAAAGTCACGGTCCTTGGCTGTGGCTCGTCAGGCGGTGTGCCCCTGATTAATGGAGAGTGGGGTCGCTGCGACCCAAAGAACCCTCGCAACCGTCGGCGGCGGCCTTCGATTCTGGTCGAGACCATGGGCAAAACCATTCTGGTCGATGCTGGCCCCGACATGCGCGAGCAGTTGCTCACCTATGGCCCGCCTGAGCGGATCGATGCCCTGATCCTAACGCACTATCACGCGGACCACCTCAACGGCATTGACGATATTCGGCATTTTGTCAGCAAACAGGAACAGACCATTCCCGTCTATCTGCTGCCCGAGGTCGCCGAACACGTGAATGCGCACTTTAACTACGTGGTGAAGGGCTTTGCCTGGTACCCGCCACTGATCGACATGCGCCCGGTCGAACCGGGCACGGGTTTTGTGCAAATCGATGTCGAGGGCGTAAGCGTGGATATGTGGCGACAAAGCCATGGACGCGTTGAGACCATTGGCATGCGCTTCGGTCCCTTTGCCTATTCTACCGATTGCGTGGACTTGAACGATCCCACTCTCACGCAGCTTCGCGACTGGAAACTCAAGCTCTGGATGGCCGACGCCGCGCGAATAAAGCCACATCCGGCTCACGCTCATCTGGACATGGCGTTGGATTGGATGCAGTTCGTAAAGCCAGAACGGGGTTTGCTGACCCATATGTGCGAGTATCTCGACTACGAGGAAACACTGGCAGCCTGTCCCGATTTCGTGCAGCCGGCCTATGACGGCATGGAACTTACAATCGAGGCCTGAACCAATGCGCAGCCCGGACCCCACCCACCGCTTTGATGCCCTTCGGCAAGGGTTGGAGGCTGC
>JBMTIF010000225.1:0-4621 GCA_049437045.1 Alphaproteobacteria bacterium
TCCGTCGCATGTCCGGGCAGGCCAAAGGTGTTATCTGCTCCGTAAACCAGTTCTGGCGCGTGCTGGATGGCACAGCCCACCGACACTGCCTGGCGCCGGTCTTCCTGGTTAAACCGGCTTGAAGGGCGCGAAACAGTTCGGTTGATGGTGATGAATTCTGCCCCGTCTGGCATTTCCACCCGCTGGGTCAAAATTCGGCCCGGCACGCGAAAGCAGTAATGCACATCGAGCCGAGGGCACGTACCGCCATAGCGGGCGAGTTGAATGCTGGAGGCATTGAACCGCTTGGATACGTTGCCGGCCTTGTCGACCCGAAGGAAGAAGAACGGAATTCCCCGGTTAGAGGGTCGCTGTAGCGTGGTCGCGCGCTGACAGACTTGCTCGTAGGAAACGCTGAACGATGCAGCCAGCCGTTCGAAGTCATAGGACCACTTTTTAGCGGCCTCGATGAAGGGTTCGTACGGCATGAGAAGCGCGGCGGCAAAATAGTCGCAAAGCGCCACACGCGCCCGTGCCGCATCGTGCTGGTCGCTGAAGTCAGCCTGTCGAACAACCGCATCAACCTCATCCGCATAGACCATCAGCCCGATCCAATGGGCCAGTTGAAAGACCTTGTTGCCGTGATCCAGCGAGTCCGACAGATACAGCGTTTGGTCGCTGGCGTCATAGCGTCTGACTGAAGGGGCAATAACCTCGTGTTCAACGACCTTGACTGAGGTTTGATGGTCTTGCTTGATGATGTTTGACAACACGCTGAGCGCATGATCGTTAGACAGTTCGTGGCGTTCTCTGAAACCCTCCGCGATTTGCTCCAGCTCCTCGAAGTAGTTTCCTTTGCGTTGAAAGAACTCGTGCACCCGTTGCTCACTGGCGCGCAGGCTTTTTGAGCGGTCCTCGGTGGTTTCCAACGTCCCGGCCAATCGCTCCTGCACCAATTGATAGCTGTCGAACAGGGTCATAAGCCCTTCGACCACTTTGGGCGCGAGATCCATGGCGGAGCGCAGCTCATCGATGGAAATGTCATCGACACCCACTGCTGGGTCAGAGAGCGTTTTGCGCAGCTGTTGCAGCGAGACCTGTGTATTGGCGGAGGTCAGCTCCTGCATTTCCAGACCAAAGACATCACTCAGCCGCATCAGAACCGCCAGCGATGCACTCCGCTGGTTGCGCTCCAGCAAATTCACCAGCGAGCCACTCACGCCCAACAGACGGGCAAAATCGGTTTGGGTCAGACCGCGTTCCAGACGCAGTGCCCGCAAGCGCGGACCGATAAAGAGTTTTCCAGTTTCCATAGCGGAAGTAATTTACAAAACTGACAATTTGTAAAGATGTAAAATACACAACCTACACTTTGACACGCTTTTCCGTGAAACCGTGAGCGGCTTGTGGCTCAGTGTCTGTGCATTGTGGAGGAGGAAAGACCCATGATCATGGAAGTAACGCTCGTTTCGACGCTGAGAGTAGACACCGCGACCCGTCTGGTTAATCAGGGTTTCGGTTCTGTACTGGATCTGCGGACCAGCATCGGTTCCACCGCTGGTCGACCGATTGAGGAGCCCGTCCTCAAAACGCTGCGCCAGGGTTTTGTTGATTATGATCAACTGCCTGTGGACCTCCACGATTCTGATGGTCCGGGTTTGGGTGATGCCATTGCCACCATCTTTGCTGTTCTGAAGCCACTGACGCTGGTGGTGGATGATGTCGAGGCTTGGCGCGACGAGTTGTCGGTGCTGGGTATCAAGACTCTCGGGCTACCTGTTGAAACCACAATCCTGCTGGATGAAGCCGCATAGACGGTTTCCTCCCTCTCTCAGACTTTGGACTCTCTCATGAACCACCAAGACCTGCTCGAATATTCCGTTGTCTTTACTGACCGCTCCGTAAACCACATGTCGCATCGTTTTCAGACCTGCATGAACGAGCTGCATGCGGGGCTGACTGAGACCTATAACGCTGCTGCCATGGTGCTGGTGCCGGGCGGGGGCTCATACGCCATGGAAGCTGTGGCGCGGCAATTCGGGATTGGGAAGCGTAAGACATTCCTGCGCAACGGGTGGTTTTCCTATCGTTGGACCCAGATTTTCGATGCCATCGAGCCGGGCTATCAAGCCCCGGTTCTCATGGCCCAACGGGTTCGCGAAGGCGCAACCGCGCCGTTCCAGCCTAAACCTCTTTCTGAAGTGCTGGAACACATCGAGACCTACCGGCCTGACGTCTTCTTCGCCCCTCATGTCGAAACGTCGGCCGGTATGGTTTTGCCGGATGATTACATCCGGTCGGTTGGCGCGGCTGTCCGTGCCAATGGCGGTCTGTTTGTGCTCGATTGCGTGGCTTCGGGGTCGCTTTGGGTCGATATGCAGGATCTGAACATCGACGTGCTGGTGACAGCGCCGCAGAAGGGCTGGTCGTCCACTCCGTCGTCTGGCGTCGTGTGCATGGGGGAACGGGCGTTGGAGCGCTTGGACGAAATCCAGCCCACCAGCTTTGCCCTTGACCTGGGCAAGTGGCACCAGATCATGCAAGCCTACCTTAACGGTGGTCACGCCTATCACGCGACCATGCCGACTGACTCGCTCTTGAGCTTTGCCGATAACATGCGGGAAACGCTGGAATTCGGTCTGGAAAACTGCCGTGAAGCGCAAATCAAGATTGGCAAGGACGTTCGGAATTTGCTCGGCACTCAAGGCTTTGAAAGCGTTGCGGCTGAAGGGTTTCAGGCCGCACCAGTAGTGGTGAGCTTCGCGCCTTCATCCGACTACCAGAACGGTTCCATCTTCGCTGCCAAAGGTCTCCAAATTGCTGCCGGTGTCCCTCTGGCCGTCGAAGAAGGTCCAGATTACAAAAGCTTCCGCTTCGGCCTGTTCGGTCTGGACAAACTCCGGAATCCAGAAAGAGCAGTAAGCCGCCTCGCAGATGCCATGGGATGGTAAAGTCGGGTTAGATCCTAGTCTTCATCATCCTGCATGCGCACAAAGTAGGGGATGAGAAATAGCACGCATCCCAGCAGGAACAGCAGACTTCCGGTCATGCCCCAGAAGCTGCCCACGCTGGTGATGACAAAGCAGATGGCGCACAGCAGGAAGACGACCCAGCCGGCGATTTCGAAGGTTGAGCGTTTCATCAAGCTGTCCACCCCAGTTCGCGTTGACGGCGCAGAGCCGCGAGAGCGTTGCGCATGAGGATCGCAACAGTTACAGGGCCAACGCCACCGGGGACGGGCGTGACCCAGCTGGCGACGTCCTTGACGGCTTCGGTGTCGACATCGCCAACAATCCGGGTTCCGCCCTGACCATCACTGATCTGATTGATCCCGATATCGATCACGGCGGCACCTGGGCGCACCATTTCTGCCGTGATGAAGTTCGGGATGCCCACAGCAACCAGAATGGCGTCCGCGCGGCGAGAGTGTGCTGCGACGGATCGGGTCATATGATGACAGACCGTCACCGTCGCGCCCTCGGCCATCAGCATGAAGGCTGCTGGTTTGCCAACAATTGCTGAGTGGCCAATCATGACCACTTCCAGTCCGTGCAGATCCAGTCCCGTTGCCTTGATCATTTCCACCGACGCTGCGGCGGTGCAGGGGGCCAAAGCCAGATCGTCGTAGACCATGTTACCGATCGAAGCGGGGTTCATGCCCTCAACATCCTTGAGCGGGTGGATGGCGCCTTGCAGGGAGCGAACATTGAGATGCTCCGGCACCGGTCGCTGCAGAATCACGCCAAGAACCGCCGGGTCATCGTTCATGGCAACGAGACGTGCTTTGGCCTCTTCCGCGGTGATGTCGCCCGGCCAGTACTGGTCATCAAAGGGCAGGCCAACCTGCTCAGCCGCCCGCTTTTGTCCGCGAATATAAACCGCGACCTCCGGGGTATCGCCGATTGAAATTGAGACAAGGCGTGGCAGCGGTGCTGCGGTGGACATTTCGGCAATTGCGTCGGCCACCTCGGCCAGAATTCGTCTTTTGACGGGGATACCGCTAAGATAGCGGGGATCAGACGGAGCCATAGGGGGCTGAACCTTCGATGGTCGTTAGGAATAAAAAGTGCCTTACAGGAATATTTGGCGGCTTGCCAGACTTTGCTGCTCCTGTTCGTCGGTTGACCCTAGAGGGGAACAGCGGCGATGGCACGGCTGATTTGGAGGAGGGGCCTATGAACAACAAGCAAGCCGAAGACCTGCTGCGCCGGGCTTACGAACTGGATGGCGCGAACCCCGACGAAACCCGCGCCCTTTATCGCGATTGGGCAGAGACCTACGACGGCACCATGCTGGACGGTTTGGGCTATGTTTCACCGAAGAAGATCGCAGCACTTGCGGCGCTGCAACTACCGGACAAGGCCGGACCGGTGCTGGATGTCGGATGTGGTACTGGCCTGCTTGCGGCTTATCTGGCCGAGCAGGGGTTCAGCCACATCGATGGCTTGGACTATTCCGCCGAAATGCTCGATGTTGCCGAGAAAAAGGGTCGGATCCAGCAGCGGTGTCTAAAAGACCTCAACCAACCACTGGAAATGCAAGCGTCGCATTACGCTGCACTGGCCTCAACCGGGACGTTCACCCACGGGCATGTCGGCGGTGGATGTCTTGCAGGGTTGCTGGAGTTGCTTCAGCCCGATGG
>JBMTIF010000226.1:0-4619 GCA_049437045.1 Alphaproteobacteria bacterium
TCGTATCCCGGAGCGCGGCTGACCGCGCAAATCAGCACGAAAAAGGGCGGGTAAGGCTGCATCCAGAATTCTGTTTACGCTAATTGTTATATAAGTTAACAGTTTATCAATAAAACAAATTAGGACCTCGTGGGGAGACAAAAGAAATGCTGGGTTGGGACGGGCTCGAAGGAGCGCAGGCGGCGATCACCGGTGGTGCTTCTGGACTTGGTGCTGCGACCGTTGAGTATCTCCAGGCGCGCGGCATGGACGTAACGGTTCTGGACCGTGACACCGATAAAGGCCAAGCCATCAGCAGCCGTCTTGGTGTCCGTTTCATCGAGGTCGACGTCGCCAGCGCTGACAGCGTCGCTCAAGCAGCGGAGCAAGTGGCATCCGGTGCGCCGTTGCGGGTGGTGGTCAACTGCGCTGGGGTTGGTGGCGCGGCCAAAACGGTCTCACGCGGACGGCCCCATGACTTCGAAAAGTTTGCCAGAACCATCAACATCAATCTTATCGGTAGCTTTAACGTCGCCTCTCAGCTTGCCGCGATCATGAGCCAGACCGAGCCATACAACCCGGACGGGGGACGCGGCGTTATCGTCAATACGGCCTCGGTTGCGGCTTACGACGGTCAAGTGGGGCAGTTGGCCTATGCGGCGTCCAAAGGAGGGATTGTGTCGATGACGCTGCCTATGGCGCGGGATCTGGCGGACAAGGGTATTCGCGTGAACACCATTGCACCGGGGCTGTTCCTGACCCCGCTGCTGGATGAGTTGCCGACGGAGGTTCAGGATTCGTTGGGCAAGCAAGTTCCGTTTCCTTCGCGCCTTGGCTCGGCTCTGGAATATGCCGATCTGGTTGGTTCAATCGTTCAGAACACCATGCTGAACGGAGAAGTCATCCGTCTGGACGGCGCCATCCGCATGGCACCCCGCTAAGGTAGGCTGATTGCCGGGTGTTCAGGGCGTAAACGGCGAAGCGTTTGGAGGAAACGTATGCAGTATCATTTCGATGGCTTTTGTCCGGGTGACCCGGCGCTGCAAACAAAGACACCAAAGGCAGACAGCCAATCATCCAAGCTGGACGTTGCGATTGTGGGCTGTGGGCCAGCGGGGCTGACTTTGGCGGCGCAAATCGCCCTGATTGGGGGCTTGAATGTCCGCATCTTTGAGCAGAAATCAGGTCCCCTGCAGCTGGGGCAGGCTGATGGCGTTGCCTGCCGATCTATGGAGATGTTCGAAGCCTTTGGCTTTGTCGAGCGCGTGGCCAAGGAATCCTATTGGGTCAACGAAACGAGTTTCTGGCGCCCGGACCCGTCTTCTAACGCTCTCAAGCGAGCAGAGCGCATTCAGGACGTCGAAGACGATCTATCGCACCAGCCCCATACCATTCTCAGTCAGGCTCGGATCCATGATTTTTATCTCGACCTGATGGAGAAATCAGCGGGCAGACTGGTGCCGGACTACGATCGCGCCCTTCTGGCAGTGGAGCGTGCGCCGGAGGGTGACCATCCGGTCAAGCTGACGTTCGAGTGTCTGGATCAGCCCGGTACGCAAGAAGTCGTTCACGCAAAATACGTCGTTGGCTGCGATGGCGCGCGCAGTGAGGTCCGCCGGGCTTTGGGCTACGAGCTAAAAGGCGAGGCCGCACGGCAGCTCTGGGGTGTGATGGACGTGCTTGCGGTGACAGATTTCCCGGATGTCCGATTGAAATGCGCCATTCAATCGGCAGACGCGGGCAGCATGCTCATCATTCCGCGCGAAGGTGGTGCGATGATCCGGGTCTACATCGAGCTCGACGTTCTCCGTGGCACCGAACGCGCTGGAGACCGTGATGTCTCACCAGAGCTGCTGATCGAAAAGGCCCGCGCTGTCCTTTCGCCCTATGCTTTCGATGTCAAAGACGTGGTCTGGTGGTCCGCTTATGAAATTGGCCAGCGGGTCTGCGATCAATTCGATGATCGTGATTGTCAGGGCGATGGTCCCCGAGTTTTCATTGCCGGAGATGCCTGCCACACCCACAGCCCAAAGGCCGGGCAGGGCATGAACGTTTCGATGGCGGATGCCTTCAATCTTGGCTGGAAACTGGCGGCGGTTCTGAAGGATCAGGCCAAGGCAGACCTGCTGAAAACCTACTCGGACGAACGTCAGGCCAAAGCCAAAGAGCTGATCGACTTCGACAAAGACATGGCGCGGCTTTTCAGTGAAAACCCAAGACACCCGAAGATGCTGCCCTGTTTCAGCAGTATTTTCAGAAACACGGCCGCTACACAGCTGGCGTAGAAACACAGTATGGCCCGGGTCTGCTGATCGGGGATAACCAGCACCAAAGCCTGGCCAGCGGGCAGATTGTCGGCAAACGCTTTCATTCCGCTCCGGTCGTGCGGCTGGCTGATGCCAAGCCCATGCAGCTTGCGGAAGCTTTGGTTGCGGATGGTCAGTGGCGGCTGATTTTGTTTGCTGATGCAGGGGGAGAGGCGCTGTTACAGGCCTGTTCGGCCCTGGACGACCTCGATGAACCGATCCGACCCAACCACGGTGTTTGTGACGTGTTGGCGGTCTTTCAGCAGCATCATCGTGATCTGGACCTTTCGGCCATGCCTGCGTTCTTGTTGCCAAGCAAGGGACGATACGGGTTAACGGACTATGAGCGGATATTCGCGCCTTCCCTGAACTCAGCCACCGACATCTTCGCCATGCGTGGTCTTGATCGAGGTCGAGGGGCGATGGTGCTCGTCCGGCCCGATCAGTACGTGGCCCAAGTGCTGCCGCTGCAGGCTGTGTCGGCCTATGAGCGCTTTATGAGCAAGATCTGCCTGTGACCGGCCTTGTCTGGCACTAAACAGTGGACCGCTTAATCCTTGATCCAGCGACGCTGAACCCAAAAGCGATGCTGCAACAGGATCGCAGCGCAGAAAAGTCCTACAACCAGCCCCAGCCAGACGCCAATTTCAGCCAGAGGCGTCCAGAAACCCAGAATGTAACCTGTAGGCATCCCTAGGGCCCAATAGCTTACGATGGCGTGGATCATGGGTGTCCGCGTGTCCTGAACCCCCCGCAGCAGTCCCATCGCCATCACCTGCATGCCGTCAGCAAGCTGAAACAGAGCTGCAACCGCCATCAGGCCGATGCCTATGCCGATGATCGCTTCAGCCTGAGGGTCTGCGGGTCTGAGGAACAGTCCGATCAGAGGACCGGGAAGACAAATAAACAGCGTCATGGTGATACCGATCATCAGCAGGGACCAGAAAATCGCTGCCTTGCCCCCACGAAGCAGGCTGGAAATGTCGTCCCGACCAAAAGCGCGTCCGGCGCGCACGGTCGCTGCTTGGCTCAGACCGATGTGAACCATGAACATGGTCGAGGTGATTTGCATCGCGATCCCGTGCGCCGCGAGTTGTTGTGTGCCAATCCATCCGACCATCAAGGCGGTTGCTGTAAACAGGCCGCTCTCGGCCAAATGCGTCAACCCGATGGGCCAGCCCAGTTTATAGACCGCGCGAAAAGCTTCCCAATCCGACCGCCAGAGCCGCTGAAACAGAACGTGTTGGGGCAGCTTACGCCGAATGAACACCACCAAGCCCAGCAGCATCAGACAATGGTTGAGCAAAGTTGCGATGCCCGCTCCGGCGATGCCGAGTTCCGGAAAACCCCAATTGCCAAAGATCAGAAGCCAGTTACCGGCGGCATTCCCGATGCCTCCAAAAATCGTAACCCAAAATATCACCTGTGCCCTTTCCAGCGCGGCGAGATAGCTTTTGAGAACCATGACCAACAGGGCTGGAAACATACCCCACCCAGCGATCCGCAGGTAAACTTGCGCCAGGTCGGCAATTTCCGGGCTTTGACCCAATAGCCGCAGGATGGGCGCAGACCACCACATGATCGGCATGAGCACGCCGCCCGCGATAACGGAGAGCCAAAGGCCCATCCGTGTCACACGGCGGACTTGCGTGGTGTTATCGGCGCTGGCAGCTGAGGCCACCATAGGCATAACCGCATGTGAAAAGCCGCTACCCACCACAAACAGGGTGAAAAAGAAGGAATTTGCGAGTGCGCCAGCGGCCAAAGTCTCGATACTGTACCAGCCGAGCATGACCGTATCAGTCAGGCCAATGAGGGCATGAGCAAGATGACTGCCGACGAGCGGGATACTCAACAGCAGCATCGCCCGTGCGTGACCCCTGAAACTTAATGCTGTTGATGACATCCGTTACCTTGACTCGGCATGCCGCTTCTTGTGGCTGCCTGCTGGGAAGATCGGCTGTTCCGGGCCAATCAGCAAGAGATTTTGGACTCTCCAGATACTCATGCTGAGCCGGAGCTTTGGTAGACCTGAATGCAGGCGGTTAAGCGGGCGTTTTTCTCGCGGCCAGCGCAGTTTTTTCGCTTTCCCGCGTCACAAATTTGAATTTCGAGGGGAAATTTCGCTCTCAGAGGGCGGAAATCACCCACGACTCTGAACATTATGCAACCCCGAAAACATTGGAAAATCGCATAAATAGTGATGCACGAGTGCAACATTACTGTAAAAAGACGCTGTAACCTATTGAAATAAGGCAGTATCACTTCGTAGAAAGCAGGTGCATTTGAATTTGAAGCGCACCTTATCAGCGCATCCGGTTGAGTTTTTTCAGA
>JBMTIF010000227.1:0-4606 GCA_049437045.1 Alphaproteobacteria bacterium
TAAGAGGCCGAAGACCTTGTTCGATACTTCGAAACTGCGCTGAAACGACGAACACGCGGTGAGTCCGTCGCGATCAACGTTGACCGTGATGTTCCAGATCATCTGGTTACGGCGCTGTTGGACGAGTTCGATCTGGAGCCTGAAGACTGCGTTCGGATGGGCGGCAATCTGAATCTCGCTCAACTGAGCGAAATCTCAGACATCAAACGTCCGGATCTGAAGTTTCAGCCCTTCGACCCTCGCTTTCCCGAGCGTATCCGTGACTTTGACGGCGACTGTTTCGCCGCTATCCGAGCCAAGGATTTCGTCATCCACCATCCGTTTGAGAGTTTCGACGTGGTGGTGCGGTTTCTGAATCAAGCGGCGCAGGATCCTGACGTCGTTGCCATCAAGCAGACCTTGTACCGAACCTCGAACGACAGCCCAATCGTTTCCGCGCTGAAAAGCGCCGCCGAGGCGGGAAAGTCGGTTACCGCGCTGGTGGAACTGAAAGCGCGATTTGACGAAGAAGCAAACATCCGTTGGGCGCGGGATTTGGAACGAGCAGGCGTACAGGTGGTCTATGGCTTCCTCGACCTGAAAACCCACGCCAAGGTCAGTCTTGTTGCCCGTCGCGAGAACAACAAACTGCGCACCTATTGCCACTTCGGCACCGGCAACTATCACCCGATCACCGCACGGATTTATACCGACCTGTCATACTTCACTGACGATCCGGAATTCGCGCAGGATGCGGGACGCTTGTTCAACTACATGACCTCATACGCGGTTCCGGAAAAGATGAACCGGCTGTCTGTGGCGCCGTTGAACATGCGTGAAACGCTGATGAAAGCCATCGAGAGCGAGATCACCAACGCAAACGCCGGCAAGCCATCCGGCATTTGGGCGAAAATGAATGCTCTGGTCGATCCCGAGATCATTGATGGCCTTTATCGCGCCTCACAAGCAGGCGTAAAAATCGAGTTGGTCATCCGCGGAATCTGTTGCCTGCGACCCGGAATACAGGGCTTGTCGGACAATATCCGCGTCAAATCCATTGTTGGACGGTTCCTTGAACACTCGCGGATCTGCTGTTTTGCCAATGGTGAAGAACTGCCCTCGCGCACGGCCAAGGTTTTCATTTCTTCTGCAGACTGGATGCCGCGTAACATCAACCGACGAGTCGAAACGCTGATCCCAATCCTGAATGAAACCGTGCATAAGCAGATTCTGGATGAAATCATGATCGCCAATCTCCGTGACACGGCGAATTCGTGGACCTTACAGCCCGACGGCTCTTACGTTCACATATTTGCCACGAGCGAAGAGTCGATTTCGGCGCATCAATACTTTATGGAAAACCCGAGTTTTTCTGGACGGGGCCGGGCGATCCGAAAGTCAAAGAACAAATCCAAGGGTAAAGGCAAGGCTAAGCTCAAGCCAAAGACCTGATAGATCCGTGCGCATATCCAACCATTCAGACTACCCATCCCTAGGCGTGTTGGACATCGGTTCCAATACGGTACGACTGGTGCTTTTCCGGCGACAAAGTACCGATCTGGAACCCGAATGGGCGAACTGGAAAGAAGTCTTCAACATGCGCGAACCCTGCGCTTTGGGTGCGGGACTGGCGACCACGGGCAAAATGAAACCCGCCAACCTTGCCCACGCGGTGCGGGCCATTCGTGATTTTCGCCGCGCTTTGGCCGCAGAAGCCCCAGACGCCCATATCGACGTTCTGGCCACGGCTGCGGTTCGAGATGCCAGCAACGCCGACAGGCTCATCAATGCCGTCGCGCGCGCCTTCGGTGCGCCTCCTCGCGTTTTGACTGGTGAAGAGGAAGCCCGCTATGCGACCCTAGGCGTGACCTATGGCATGCAGGACGCGGAAGGTCTGTTTGCTGATTTGGGCGGTGGCTCGCTGGAGCTGGGGCTAAGCGAAGAAGGACCACTGACCTCTCTTCCGTTAGGCGTGGTCCGGCTGCGTGAACAAGCAAAAGGTAAGCGAGACAAGGCCCGCAAAACCATCATCAAGGCGCTCAAAGACGTGCGATTTGTGAAACGGGCGCGTGGCGAAACGCTGCATCTGGTCGGTGGGTCTTGGCGGCATTTTGCTGCGCTCCACCGCCGGCTCGAAAACCAGCCCATTCCCCAGCTGATCGAAGGCTACGCCCTGAAGTCCCGCACCGCACGCCGCTTTGCCCGCAAGATTGCCTATGAAAAACCAAGCAGGATTGCGCCCTATCTGCGCCGTCCCGACCGGGCAAAAACCCTCCCCTATGCCGCTATGGTGCTGCGTCGCCTGATCCGGCAGTCGGGCGTACGCCGGGTTCGGTTTTCGCAGTATGGCATTCGCGAAGGGTTGCTGGTGGAATGGCTGCGAAGCGGACAGCACCTCAAATCTTCCGATGACAGCCAGTTTACGCTCAATCTGGAAGAGCCCTTCCCCAATGAGCTGGACGAGACAACGCCGCTAGTTTCCGAGCAAACCGCCGAGACCCAAGGCGTTAAGGCCGTCCTGCACAGCGCGGTTGGTCTCTTCCTCCAACTGCTGCTGAAGTTGCCTTCTGGACGTCAGCACCTGCTCCTGCGCAGCCTGAAGCTCTCGGAGCGCCTGAGCCTCCAGCGCCGCGCGCTGAGCCTGCAATTGTGCTTCCAGCTGCGCGGCCTGCTGCTCCAGCAAAGCGCGCTGTCGGGCTGCCTCGTCGTTAAGCTGCTGCGCAATTCGGTCGCGCTCATCGATGACGGCCTGTTCGATCTGCTGCTCGATTTCTCGGGCTTCCGTGAGCACGCGCTGGGCCTCGGCCTCGATATAGTTCCGCGCCTCGGCCTCCAGCGACGCGACAGACGCGCCTTCAGGCAGATATTTATCGAGATCCCAGATTCCTGCGATTGCTGACAGAATATCCGGGTTGCCCTTCAGCCATTCCAACAAAGCCGGACCATCAATGGTCAACTGCGGCTTGTCCCAGCTGCCGATCACCCGGATCGGCACAACCAGCCCGCCATCATTGACGTTGATGTTCAAACCATAGTCGAGCTGCTGGCGGGCCAAATCGATCAACCCACCACCTTTGATCGTCAAAGCCTGCGTTCGAGCGAAAAAGTCCTCGTGTCGTAGCACGCCGTTCTGAATGTTTCCGGTCGCGCCCAGGCGTTCTAGAACGGTCGCAAACTGGTTGCCGATGAAGAAATTAGCCGTGGAACTCTGGAGAAGGTTGCCGGCCTTCAAGCCCTCAACCAACCGCGGGATATCCCAGCCCTTGAGCGCACTTGGCGACAACTCAGACCCAACATTGCCATTCATATTGGCCATCCAATCCTGCATCGTCCGACCTCGCGTGGTCAGATTGATGTTGGTCTGGCTGGAACCTTCGAGGAACTCGATGCCAACAAAATCACGCAGGATATCCCCGGCCTGTACTGCGGTTGCCTGCAACTGTGCGCTCATTGCCGGTACATCAGTGCGACCGTCTATCAGGATGCGACCACGGGCAGCGCCACGATAGACGCTGGTTTCGTCCACCTGTGCCTGAAAAATACCGTCTTCGAGCACCAAGGACGCCTTTGAGGGACCAAAACGCGTGATCCCCAAATCCAGTCCGTCGATCGAAGCGTTGATTTGAGCATTTGCCAGTTTCAACCCGCTTACATCGATTGGATCGGTGCCCCAGGGGGCCGCAGGGTCAGAGGCCGTAGCAACCTGCTGACGCTGCTGCGCAGAGGAGGCTTCGAGGTTGATGTAGGGCCTAAGATCCAAAGTGCCGCCAGTCAGATTGGCGGTAATCGTTGGCACTGCGTCCAGATAGATAGATGCTGATCCTCGCGCGCTTTGATTGTCCAAGGTCACGAGTGCATTGGATACCGCCACATCACTATCTGAGAATCGAGCATCCCCCGACACGGACAAGGCTCCCAGCGCATCGGGCGCAATACCCGGTGGTACAGCATCAAAAGTTTGCATCACGCGACGCACGCTTGGCACGTTCAGCGCGAGCCCTTCGAGCGTTGCACCCGCGAAAAAGCCATCCCCAGCGGTCAGCAGCATGCGATCGAACTTCATCGACTGACTGCCGACCGAAGCGGTTGCATTCTGGGCGCGCAGGGTGAGAACACCATCGGCAGCCATCGACCCACTGAGTGAGGTCTGCAGGCGCATGGCACCGAATATTTCAGGATCTGAAGGCAACCCCAGCGCCATCCCCTGCATCCAGCGGTTCAAAGACGGGTCGGTGAGTTTCACCGCCTCCAAGGTTTCAAATGTCATGCGGCCGGAGGGCGAGATGATCGCTTGAATTGGTGCACTAACCCGCATCTCACCAAGCGTGTCATCCGCGCGCGGGGCCGAGAACAAGCCTGCGTCGTAATCGAATGCGAGGTTTGCATCGAAACCGGAAAGCAAAGCCGGATCAACCGGGACATCCACCCCCACACGGTCCAGAATACCTGCCAGATTTGGCCCCTTGGCTCGAACTTCCCATTCCAACAGCGCCGGCTCACCCGTCGCCAGATCGAGGTCGCCAGTAATAAAAGCCTGCGCATCGGCAAAGCTAACCGAACCATCCAAACCCGCCGCCTGTTGGCTTAAAAAACGCTCAACGGTGGAAATTGTGCCGTTAAAGCTGAG
>JBMTIF010000228.1:0-4600 GCA_049437045.1 Alphaproteobacteria bacterium
GGAAATGGGGATGCTGGATGATCCCTATGATCACTACGGCTGGCTACTTTCCAATACCCATTTGCTCGATGACGTTCAGCTCAAATTCCAGACGGTCACGATAGGTTTTCTCCAAGTCGGCGTCAGGCGCAGGTTCAAGCGCATCGAGACGCTTCTGCAAGCCAACTTTCGCCATTCGCGCCAGCATTTGTGCTTCGTTTTCGCCGGAGCCGTCGTCAAAAGCGGGCAGGATGGGATCGTGAAGGCGGGGCATGACAGCACAGCGCTGTGCGATACGCCAGGTGTTCTCGATGGCTTCGGGCAAGTCAGAGAACAACCGCGCCATGTCCTGACTGGTCTTGAAATAGTGCTCAGGCGTCAGCCGCTTGCGGTCCCGGTGGGAGAGGGTGACCCCCTGCGCGATACAGGATAGCACGTCGTGAGCGTCGAACTGGTCTGCCGCAGCAAAGTGCGCGTCATTGGTTGCGACGATGGGTAGGTTATGATCCTGAGCAGTCCGAAGCAGCCGGGGCTCCAGCGCCTTTTCGAAGGCTTGCCCGTGGCGCTGAACTTCGAGGTACAGCCGCCCCTCGAACATCGTTTTCATAGCGCGTAGGTGCGTCTCAATCTTACTGGAACCATCAAGCAGGTGCCGCCCCAGAGGGGAGCCGTGGGCACCATCGAGCGCGATCAGTCCATCGGTGCGTCCTGAAAGAGATTCAAAGCCAACCGCCGGGTCAGTGCCGTTAGCGAGAAGATAGCCTTCTGAAATCAGGCTCATCAGATTTTCGTACCCAACCTGATCCTGCGCCAGAAGTAGCAAGTGATCCGGGTCCGCTCGGTCTGCACCGGGTTCATCGCCTGAACGCAAAATGCCAAGGACCGCCCCGATGACTGGCTGCAAACCAGCTTTGGAAGCCGTTACCGCAAATTCCAACGCGCCAAAGAGATTGCCGCGGTCGGTCAGCGCCACCGCCGGCATGTCCAAGCCAGCAGAAAGCGTGACCAGATCCTTAACCCGGATTGCGCCTTCGGCGAGGGAGTAAGCGGATTTGGCACGCAGGTGGATGAATGGTGGGGTCGAATCGTTTGACATGCAAAAAGCTTATGCGATGCGGCCTAAGGCTCCAAGAAAATCTGACGGATTCCGAATAGCATGATGAGGACAACTCCAAACTTGTTCCGGATTTCTGAATGAGGACTGGACATTGCCCCGTCGGCTTGGCTTCATCGTGTGGCTTGAGAGGGGAGAAACTTCTGGAATGACGCAAGCAGAAAGCCCGCTGAACGTTGCATTGATCGGCGTCGGAATGGTCGCAAAAACGCACCTACGTGCGGTGCGCGATCTTGACCCTTTGATGCGCCTGCACGGTGTTCTGGCGACGTCGGTTGAGCGGGGGCAGGCCTTTGCTGATGAAGCCGTTGCCGAAGGGGTCGCAGACGTTGTGGCCTATTCTGACTTGCGGGATTTGGTCTCCGACGACGCCTTGGATTTCGTTATTCTGCTGACCCCTCCAAATGCGCGTCAAACCATCATCGAAACCCTGTGCGCCGCGAGGCTGCCAATTCTGATGGAAAAGCCGGTTGAACGAACGTTCGCGGCGGCAACTGCGTTGGTTGAAACCTGCGAAGCCGCTGATAACCCGCTAGGGATCGTGTTTCAGCACCGGTTCCGCTCCGTCTCGGAACACCTTGCGGAGATGTTTAGGACTGGCGCGCTGGGGGATATTGGTCTGGTTGAAGTCACGGTGCCGTGGTGGCGGGAGCAAAGCTACTACGATGAACCAGGACGGGGCACTTACGCCCGCGACGGGGGTGGCGTTTTGATATCGCAAGCCATCCACACGCTGGACCTCATGCTTTCGCTGGTTGGCGATGTTCGCAGCGTTCAGGCCATGGCCGCTCGGACCCGTTTTCACAAGATGGAGGCTGAAGATTTCGTCTCCGCCGGAATGATCTTCGAAAACGGCGCGGTAGGTTCGCTGCAGGCCTCAACAGCGCAATATCCGGGCGGGGCTGAGTTCATTACGGTTCATGGCGACAAAGGTGTCGCGAGGCTGGGCGCGGGTCAATTGGTGTTGAATTGGCGCGATGGGCGAGAGCAAACGATGGGAGAAGAGGGGACCACGGGCGGCGGCGCTGACCCCATGGCCTTTACCCACGCTTGGCACCAAGCGGTGATTGAAGATTTTGCCCATGCTGTGCGAGACAAACGCGCGCCGAGGGTTACAGGGCGTGAAGCCTTGCGAGTTCATCGCCTTATCAGCGCGCTTATCGCTTCCTCGGACCACGGGCGTATGGTCGCGCTGGCGGATTCAAACGGTTAATCAGGGATACTATCGTTTCATGTCACAGAAACTGCGGGTTGCCGCTCTTGGTCTCGATCATCGCCACATCTATGGACAGGTCGGCTCGATGCTCAACGTGGGTGCAGAGTTAGCTGGGTACTGGACAGAAGGCGAGCCGGGGACGCTGGCGGGATTTCAAAAGCGTTTTCCTGATGCGCGGCGGGTTGCAGACCGTCGGGAACTGCTCGAAGACCCAAGCATTGACCTGATCCTAATTGCCGCCATTCCTGCAGACCGGGCTGCTCTGGCGATTGAAGCGATGAAACACGGTAAAGACGTCATGACCGACAAGCCGGGTTGTACGACAGCAGAGCAGCTTGAGCAGCTTCGACGGACAGTTGCAGAGACTGGACGCATCTGGTCGGTCGATTTTTCTGAACGGTTCGAGGTTGCTTCGGTGACAAAAGCGGCGGAACTGGTGCAGGCTGGGGCGATTGGCAAGGTGGTCCAGACGGTTGGCCTTGGGCCCCATCGCCTCAACCGCGAAACCCGGCCCTGGTGGTTTTGGGACAAGGCTCAATATGGTGGCGTATTAACGGATATCGCCTCGCACCAGATTGACCAGTTCCTTTACTTCACTGGCTCAACCGACGCTGAAGTCGCGCACGCCAGCGTCGGCAATTTCGCCAATCCCAACGATGCAGGTCTACAGGATTTTGGAGAAATCGTACTGCGCTCGGATCAGGGGCACGGCTATATCCGCGTGGATTGGTACACGCCCGATGCGTTGCCAACCTGGGGCGATGGGCGACTGACGATTTTGGGCACAGAAGGAACGATTGAGCTGCGCAAATACGTGGACATTGCACGCGATGATGGGATCGATCACCTCTATTTGGTCAACGGCACGCGGTGCGAAAAAGTCGATTGCTCGACAGCCGGCTACCCTTATTTCCAGCGCCTTGCCAATGACGTGCGCGATCGAACCGAAACCGCCATGCCGCAAGCTCATTGCTTCAAGGTCTGTGAACTGGCCTTACAGGCGCAGTCTATGGCTGACGCTGATGCGGCCCGGCGAGCAGAGGCGAAAGGCGCATGAGCGGGTTGGAAAGACAACCGCGCCGGGTGGGAATCATTGGTGCTGGCATTGGCCGCGAACACCTTTACGCCTATCAAAACTTGCCTGAGCGCTTCGAAGTTGCGGTCATCTGCGACCGGGACGAGGCACGGGCGCGTGAAATTGCCGTTGGTGCGGGGATTGCGACAGTTTCCGACGTCGAGGCGGTTTTGACGGATCCACGCATCGACGTGGTTGACGTTTGCCTGCCGCCGTTTCTTCACCTGCCCGTATCCGTTCAGGCGCTGGAGGCCGGAAAGCACGTCGTGTGTGAGAAGCCTATGGTGACCAGCCTAAGCGAAGCCGACAGGCTCGCCGCAGCGATAAAAGCCAGCGGCAAGGTTTTTAGCCCTGTATTTCAGTATCGCTTCGGCCCCGGAATGGCGAAACTTCAAGCGCTGATTAATGCGGGTTTGGCGGGAAAACCGCTGGTGGCCAGCATTAATACCCACTGGAACCGCGAAGCGAACTATTACGGAAACCCTTGGCGAGGGACATGGAAGGGGGAGCAGGGCGGAGCTGTTCTGGGTCATGCGATTCACGCGCACGATTATCTTTGCGCGGTCTTTGGCCCTGTTGCGCGGTTGAGCGCGTTTGTTGATACGCGAGTCAACCCAATCCAGACAGAAGACTGCGCATCAATTTCGATGCAGATGGCCAACGGTGCGCTGGCGACATCGTCGATTACGCTGGGTGCAAACGACGATACCAGCCGTTATCGCTTCGTCTTTGACGGACTGACGGCAGAGAGCGGCTTACGCCCCTATGCGCCTGCCAGTGATGAGTGGACCTTTAGTGCGCGGGGATCGACCACACAGGAACAGGTGCTCGACGTGCTCAGGAGTGTGCCTTCAGTCCGTTTGGGTTTTGAGGGTTTTCTTGAGGCCTTTGACGATGCCATCGAGGGCAAGCGCAATAATGCTGTAACGCTGACAGATGGGCGACGGTCGCTGGAACTTGTAACGGCCATCTACCAGTCCGCGCGAACCGGCACCGTTGTTGATTTACCACTGGTGGACAGCCCTTTGTATGAGACTTGGATGCCTGAAGGAGTGATGCCGTGAAGCAAACATGGCGTTGGTTTGGTCCAAACGACCTCGTGTCCGTCGATGACATGCGACAGGCCGGCGTCGAGGGTGTGGTTTCGGCCTTGCATCAGCATCCACCCGGCGTGATCTGGACGGTTGAGGATATCCAGCAGCGCCAACGTGAAATC
>JBMTIF010000229.1:0-4598 GCA_049437045.1 Alphaproteobacteria bacterium
CCTCTACGTCGTCGATAGGGCGTCCCGTTTTGGCCGCCAACGTGCGGCTCAGGTTGGAAAGGCAGCAATTGTGGTAATGCGCCCAGCTGAGCGTATTGGCAGTATAGGGGTCGCAGCGCGTTCCAATGACGTCGTGCACTGACCCGCCAAAGGCATCAAAGCCATACCAATCCAGTGTATCCGCCGTAATCGTCGCCATAGGCCGCATGTGCGGAAAGCTGGTCCACATGCGGTCGCCGGTCGACAGGTGCGTACCGTGCAAGGCGCGGGTTTTGCCGGTGTAAAACCGCTCGGACAGATCGTTGGCGTTCCACAGGTTGAGGTCGCCAACCTGTGGCCCTTCGACCGAGTAAATCCGGAAAAAATGCCCCGCTGGAACCTCAAAGGTCACCGCATCACGTGCCGGGGCCAAGGCTTCGTCGATCTTCTCCATTCCCTCTCTCGCTGCGCGGTACAGGTCCAGCGGCGCAGGGGGCAAGGTGTCCACGGGGTAGCAAATCACCGGCTCAACGCCCAAGCGCTGTTCAGCATCAGCCGGACGGGGGAATTCAGGGGTTTTCAGCTTCATGGTGACGGACCTTTTCGTGCATTTTCGCTGTCATTTCTGCCAAGAAAAAGCCCCCACTGCCAGAGAGCAGCGGGGGCTTTTTTCAATCAATCAGATCAGCCGTTAACTTACTTCGGCATCTCGGAAACCACACCGGTCGAAATGGCTTCGTCAGGCGTGTAGTCCTGCGCGTATTCGACGAACGGGAAGCGGTCTTCCTTCATGTAGAACGAACGACGGGAGAACACGGCAACGTCCACAGAGTTGTAGGTCTTACCCGGCTCCAGCTCTTCGAGCAGGATGATGTTCTTGCGACGCTTGGAGTAACGCTCAGCAAACTCCTGACCTGGCATTGGCTCGATGGTCAGGTTGTAGCGTGCCTCCACGAAACCGCCGTTGACCGAGAAACGGGTCAGACAGGTTTTCTTGGTACGCGTGCTTGGGCTGACTTCCCGTGAGGTTACCTCACCAGCTTCCAGCTGTGCGTCGATGCTGGTCTTCAGCTCTTGCAGCTTGCTGCGCGAAGACGCAGCGACGCTATCGTCGTTCAGACCTGCCTGCAGGTTCGAGTAGAACAGCGACTCTTCCAAGTACCGCTCCAGCAGTTCACCGCGCAGGTAGTCCTTCACGTATTCTTCAGAACACGGCCCGGAACGCTCGCGATTGTAGTTGATAAAGCCGCCCAACCCCATGAGCACAAGGATAACGGCCCCGATGATGTATTTAAGCATTTTTGCCTCTTGTCTCTCTTCAGTCCCTGTTCGCGCCTGCGCGAGGACTAATTATCGGTAAACGTTGCCAGACGCCGTTTCAGGCGCAGGACGTTCGATTGCATCAATGAGTGTCCGCATTTCCAGCGCACCAACAGGTTTGCCGTCGCGGGTGACGGTTGCCGGCTTCGCCGGATCATCCTTCATCTTCTGCATGGCATCTTCGAGCGCCAAATCGTGGTCGATTGTCACCGAACCACCCTTGGCCGACTCATCCATGATCGAACGCACCTTGAGGACGCGACCACGGTTGATGTCCATGATGAAGTCAGACACGTACTCGTCGATTGGACGCAGTACGATGTCTTGCGGATCCCCCTGCTGCACCAGACCGCCATCGCGAAGGATCGCGATGTCGTCACCGATACGCAGCGCCTCATCGAGGTCGTGGGTAATGAAGATGATGGTTTTGTTCAGCTCTTTCTGAAGCTCCAGAAGCACGTCCTGCATGTCCGTACGGATCAGCGGGTCGAGCGCCGAAAAGGCTTCGTCCATAAGCAGAATGTCTGCGTCAGTGGCCAGGGCGCGGGCAAGGCCCACACGCTGCTGCATGCCGCCGGACAGCTGGCTTGGGTATGACTTTTCAAAGCCGGTCAGACCCACGCGATCAATCCACTTCTGCGCCCGTTCCTTGGCTTCACCCGGACGCACACCCTGCAGACGCAGGCCGTACGCCGCATTGTCCGCAACCGTGCGGTGCGGCATCAGGGCAAACTTCTGGAACACCATGCTCATCTTTTTCTGACGAAGGTTCCGCAGTTCCTTTTCGTCCATTTTGAGCACGTCCTCACCGTCAACGAGAACCTGACCATCGGTCGGGTCGATCAAACGGTTGAGGTGACGGATCAGCGTCGACTTACCCGAACCGGACAGGCCCATGATGACCTGCACACGCTTTTCGGGGATATCGATGTTGATGTTGTTCAGGCCAAGCACGTGGTTGTGCTGGGCAAGCAGCTCCGGCTTGCCCAAACCACCCAAAACGTGCTGCAGCGCATCTTGCGGGTTATTGCCAAAAATCTTGTACAGATTTTTGATTGATACCTTGATGTTAGCGCTCATGCTTAGTGCCCTACCTTCCGGTGTTGCTGCATCCGTTCACCATAGAGGTGGAACGAGCGGTCGATAACGATTGCGATCAGCGCCACAGCGAAACCGGACTGAAGACCCAGTGCAAGGTTCACCGTACCCTGTGCAGAAAGGACTTCTGCGCCAAGACCAGGTGCACCCACCAGAGCCGCGATCACAACCATGGCCAGCGCCATCATGATCGTCTGGTTAATCCCTGCGAACACGTTTGGCAGCGCCAGCGGGATCAGCGTGCCGAACAGCCGCTGGAGGTAGTTGGCACCAAAGGCGTGGCTGGCCTCGACCACTTCGAACGGAACGAGACGAATACCGAGGTTGGTCAGTCGAACCACCGGCGGCATGGCGTAGATCACCACGGCGATCAGACCTGCGACCGGGCTTACGCCGAACAGGATCAATACCGGGATCAGGTATACGAACGACGGCATGGTCTGCATGATGTCGAGGATCGGCTTTACAGCGCGGTCAACGGTATCAGAGGCCGACATAAAGATGCCCAGCGGAATGCCGAACACAACACAGAGGATGATCGACAGGATCATCAGCGAGAAGGTTTGTGAAGCCAGATCCATCAGGCCGAAGATGCCGATGAACAGCAGCGCGCCAAGGGCGAGAACGACAACGCCCACCTTGCGGGAAACCCAGTACACCAGCAACAGAACGAGCGCGAAGAACACAGGCCAAGGCATGAAGTCAATAAAGTCGCGCAGGTCGTTCATGGAGCGACGCAGTGGGAAAATGAATTCTTTAACGGCAGTGCCGTAGGAGCCTGCGAAGTAGTCAAACGGCTGGTTGATACCGCCGAGGTTCAACAGGGCTTTAATGTGCGATGGAAGCGACGGGAAGTCGTTCAGCGCGTTCCATGACCATTCGAAGGTCACGAAAAAATCGAAGATGCCTTTGATCAGGCCGTAACCGGAATTAACGAGAATCCGAGCGGCTTTGAAAAGGATGACAGGTACGTCAATGAGAGTTGGGCCTAACCATTGAACAAAAGCCCAGAGGGTGAGTGGCAAGCTGATGCAGATGAACTTTGCCAGCCCCACGACCATGTTAAATAACAGTCCCGGAACAGTGAGCATGAAGATCCAGATATCTCCAAACTCTTCGAATTTTAAGTCGCCCATCCGGAAAGCTCCCCTTATTTTTAACGGTACAGATGGTCTATTTAGGCAAAAGGAAGGGGCCTGTCCTGACGGATCAGGCCCCTCCTCATATTCAGTTCTTAACCGACAGCTTTAGAGAGCAGCCAGAACTGCGTCAGCTACGTCAGCATCAACCCAAGAGGTCCAGAGGTCCTGGTGCTCGCGCAGGAAGTGCTTAGCAGTGTCAGCAGCGGAAGCCTGGTTAGCAGCCATCCAGCCGTCCATTGCGCCGAGAACAGCCATTGGCAGTTCACGAGCAAGGATGAAGTCGTAAGCACCGGTGTCACGCAGCGCTGGGTTCGTAGCGGTTGCGATGTCGGAAGGGGTCCAGGACGTTGGCTGTACTTCACAACCGTCTGGCAGGCGACCTTCGTCACGGTACTTGGTTACACAGTCGTTCCAGAACTCAGGCGTTACGGTTTCTACGCCCCAGTCCAGGGAAACCAGCTCGTTCTCAATCGCAACAGCGGTTGGGGTCCAGTAGTAACCAACCCAGTAACCGTTGGACACGTTAGCGTCTACGATGATGGAGTTCATGCCTTCGAAAGAACCTGGGTTTTCGAGGTTCCAGCCCTTGTTGGACATGTCCCACAGATCGAAGAGTGCAGCGTTGCTGTGCTCACAACCCCAGCCAATACCGATTGGACAGCCGTAGAAAGCGCCAGCGCCGTCAACGGTTGGGGAAGGGAACAGGTCTGGACGAGCCAGAACTTCTGCAACGGTGTCAAGCTCTGGGTAGTCTTCTGCGAACGCAGGGGAAACGTACCAGAATTCACCAGCTTCTGGGAAAGGCTTACCGGTCAGTTCGATTTCGCCATCAGCGATGGAGTCGTTCAGAACGTCCTGGTCAACGCCAAGGTTCCAGAATTCGGATACCACAACCGCGTTGTCAGCACCCTGAGCCAGAGCGATGGTCTGGGTCGTGGAAGTAGGGGTGAAAGTTACGGTACAGCCGTAACCGTGCTCAAGGACGAAACCGTCGATCTGAGCGAGAATCTGAGCGGTGGACCAGTTGGCTTCGCCAACGGTAACTTCACCACACTCGGC
>JBMTIF010000230.1:0-4590 GCA_049437045.1 Alphaproteobacteria bacterium
CGCCTGACGACGTGCAGCCAGCGTGCCTTTCTTGCCGAGGGTAATCAGGCGCTCAACATAGCGGCGCAGATCCTTGGCTTTTGGCAGTGTGGTTTTGATTTGTTCGTGCTTGAGCAGAGCCACGGCCATGTTCGCAAACATTGCCTTGCGGTGGGTGCTGGTACGATTGAGCTTACGCCCGGACATGCGATGCCGCATGGTACAACTCCTAGTCTATCTGTTGTTAGCGCTTGTGCGCCGCCTGAGTGCCTCGGGAATGAGGCCCCTTGGTTTTTCAGTTTAGTGGCCTGCGTTTTGCCCCCCTGCTGACGCAGAACGACGGGGACGCAGACGCCCCCTTGTTCTTAATTCCGGCTTAGAACGGCTCTTCGAGACGCTTTGCCAGATCTTCGATGTTCTCTGGTGGCCAGTTCGGGATTTCCATACCGAGGTGCAAGCCCATCTGCAGCAGAACTTCCTTGATCTCGTTGAGAGACTTACGGCCAAAGTTCGGCGTACGCAGCATTTCTGCTTCGGTCTTCTGGACCAGATCACCGATGTAAACGATGTTGTCGTTCTTCAGGCAGTTTGCGGAACGAACAGACAGTTCCAGCTCATCCACCTTGCGCAGCAGGTTGCGGTTAAACGGCAGTGCGTTTTCTTCCGGCTGCTGAGCAACATTCTGGCTTGGCTCTTCAAAGTTAATGAACAGCTGCAGCTGATCCTGGAGCACGCGAGCAGCAAGCGCGAGTGCGTCTTCGGGGTTCACTGCACCGTTGGTATCAACCTGCATCGTCAGCTTATCGTAGTCGGTCTGCTGACCAACACGGGTGTTCTCAACCTGGTAAGAGATCGTGTTGATCGGTGAGAACAGGCTGTCGACTGGAATCAGGCCAATAGGCGCGTCTTCCGGACGGTTGGTTGCAGCCGGGCGGTAGCCCTTGCCGTGGTCAACCGTGATTTCCATGGAAAGCACAGCGCCGTCATCCAACGTACAGATGACGAGCTCTGGATTCATGATTTCGAGATCAGCGCCACCGTCAATCATGCCAGCGGTAATTTCACCCGGACCCTGACCGCGAAGGCGGAACTTCTTTGCACCATCAGAGTGCAGCTTCAGCGCCAGCGATTTAACGTTCAGGATAATGTCGGTTACGTCTTCACGTACGCCTGCGATGGAGGAGAACTCGTGCAGAACGCCATCAATCTGGATGGCGGTCACTGCAGCGCCTCGCAGGGAGGACAGGAGAACACGACGCAGCGCGTTACCCAGAGTTCGACCAAAACCACGCTCGAGTGGCTCCGCGACGACCGTAGCCTGACGGAGCGGTTCATCACCAGGTGTGATATCGAGAGCCGTCGGCTTAATCAGGTCCGTCCAGTTACTCTGCATGCGGCAGATACCTCTTGTATTCGGGTTCACCGACTGTCCCTTGCCCAGTGACAGTGCGGTCGAAAAAAGTTTTCAAGCTCAGGCGGGAACGAGAACCCGCCTAAGCCTAAAGCACCGGCGTTTAAACGCGGCGCTGCTTCCGTGGACGGCAGCCGTTGTGAGGAACAGGCGTTACGTCACGGATTGAGGTAATGGTGAAGCCAATCGCTTGCAGCGCACGGAGCGCAGACTCACGACCGGAGCCAGGGCCATTAACATTCACGTCCAGCGCCTTCATGCCGTGTTCCTGAGCTTTCTTGCCTGCATCTTCCGCAGCAACCTGTGCCGCGTAAGGCGTGGACTTACGAGAGCCTTTAAAGCCCTGACCACCAGCAGAGGACCAGGAAATCACGTTGCCCTGTACATCAGAGATCGTGATGATCGTGTTGTTAAAGGTCGAGTTTACGTGTGCGACACCATTGGTGATATTTTTTCGCTCGCGACGACGCAAACCGCGTGTTGGCTGTGCCATTGGGACATCCTTTCGTTCTTCTACACGGCACCGGTCCCACCGGGCGCCATATCATCGAAAATACAGTTACCAACCGTCGGGCCTGAGTGTTCAGACCCAAAGGCAGCAATTACTTCTTCTTACCTGCAATCGCCACGGCCTTACCCTTACGGGTGCGAGCGTTACAGCGGGTGCGCTGACCACGGACAGGAAGTTTGCGACGGTGGCGGAGACCACGGTAGCACTTCATGTCCTGCAGACGCTTGATATTCATACGTACTTGGGTGCGCAGTTCACCTTCGACAAGGTAATCAGCATCAATCTTTTCACGGATCGCCACCACTTGGTCGTCGCTCAGCTGATTTACACGTGCCATCTCATCGATGCCCAAAGCGGTCGTGATTTCTTTCGCTTTGGTATTGCCGATGCCGTGGATGTAAGTCAGAGCGATGTGTACGCGCTTGTCAGTTGGGATGTTTACCCCAGCAATACGAGCCACACTTGGTCTCCTCACTAACCAGAAAAATCAAAACGGCAGCCACGGGAACCCGAGACTGCCACTAACGTAGCGCACGGTTTAGAAGTCCCTTGACAAACTGTCAACGTCCAGTCTGTCAAACTGGGACCGCATTTTGCGAAGGACTGCACCGCGCTAAGCGAAGGTTGGGTCAGGCGTCCAAAATAGCCGCAACCGCTTCTTCAACATCTTTGATGTCCGCCATACCGTCGACGCGCTGCACCAAACCCTGAGATTCATAGTGCGGAATGATCGGTGCGGTATCGCGGCGGTAAACCTCCAAACGGTCCCTGACCGTCTGTTCGTTGTCGTCCGGACGACGCTTGAATTCCTCGTGACCACATGCGTCACACACACCCTCAACCGCCGGACGCTGGAACTCGTCATGATAACCGGCACCACAGTTGGCACAGGAATACCGACCCGTGATCCGCCCCACCAGCGCGTCTTCATCGACAGTCAGCTCGATGACGGCTTTGAGAGGCAGCGACTTGCGTTCGAGCATTTCATCCAGGGCAACAGCCTGAGCGCTGGTCCGAGGGAAGCCGTCGAAGATTGCGCCGTTCTTGCAGTCAGGCTCGTCCAGACGCGCATCAATCATTTCGATCATCATGGCATCAGGGATCAAGTCGCCACGGTCCATCATCTCACCAAAGCGCTGGCCCAGCTCAGAACCTGATGCGCGAACCTCGCGCAGCATGTCGCCGGTGGACAGCTGAACCATGCCCCGATCAGCAACGAGGATTTTTGCTTGCGTGCCTTTCCCGGCACCCGGAGGGCCAAGCAGAATGATGTTCATGGTAGAGTGTCCCTTAACTTTACCAAGTTGGGCCGCACAGCATGTGCGCGGCCCAAGGCTTCTTAGTTGTCTTGCTTGATCCGGCGTGACCGACGGCTCGACTTGGTATCGCGACGCTTGGCTTTGCCAGACTGCTGATTGCGCTTGAGCAGGCTTTCATACTGCTGCGCCATCAGGTGGGTCTGAACCTGCGAAACGAAATCAATAGATACCGTCACCATAATCAGCAGCGATGTACCGCCCAGGAAGATTGGCACAATCAGACCTGTCGAGTTCGATTGCACAACCACCCGTGCCAGTTCCGGCACAGCCACCACAAAGGCAAGGTAGGATGCACCGATTACCGTCAGTCGTGACAAGATAATATCGAGGTAGGCCACGGTCTGCTTGCCCGGGCGCACGCCCGGAATGAAGCCGCCGTATTCCTTGAGGTTCCGAGCTGTGTCTTCAGGGTTGAACACAATAGCCGTGTAGAAGAACGTGAAGAACACAACGAAGCCAACCAGCAACAGCAGGTAAGGCCACTCGCCCGCGCGGAAGTTCGCTGCGAACCAGTTCATTCCCGCACCAATGCTTGCCAGTACAACGTTGGAGTTGTCAGACAGGCTGTCACCAAAAGTCGCGCCCAGCAGTGGCAGCGTCACGATGGTTGATGCAAAGATCGCCGGGATAACGCCGGCTGCGTTGATCTTCATCGGAATGAAGGACGTCTGACCTTGGAACTGCTTGTTACCAGCAGTCCGGCTTGGGTACTGGATGGTCACTTTACGCTGTGCGCGCTCGACGTAGACAATCAGGACCACCATAGCCAGGGAAACGATCAGGATCATCATCACGCCAAGAGCCTGCAGCGCGGAAGCATCTTCGCGGAGGCTGCGCAGAAGGTTCCAAAGAGCGCTTGGCATGGATGCCACAATACCTGCGAAAATCAGCAAGGAGATACCGTTACCGATCCCGCGAGCCGTGATTTGCTCACCCAACCACATCAGGAAGACTGTACCACCGGCCAAAGTGACCATTGTGGTGATACGGAAGATGAAACCGCCGTCCATTACCAGATCAACACCCGGGAAGTTTTCAAGCAGGAGCGCAATGCCCAGTGCCTGGAACAAGGCGATAAAGACAGTCAGGTAGCGGGTGTACTGGTTCATCTTCCGACGACCAGCCTCGCCTTCCTTCTGCAACCGCTCAAACTCTGGGATCACCGTCCGCATCAACTGCGTGATAATCGACGCCGAGATGTATGGGAAAATCGACAAGGAGAAGATCGAAAGGTTCTCTAGCGCACCACCGGCAAACAGGTTGATCTGTTGCAACAGCGCCTGGAACGCCGTTTCGTCACCACCGCCAAAGGCTGCTCGATAGATCTCGATATCAATGCCAGGCAATGGAATGAAGATGCCGAAACGAAA
>JBMTIF010000231.1:0-4579 GCA_049437045.1 Alphaproteobacteria bacterium
TATCGCGTGGCCCAAGGTCGTCTTCCCACAACCTGATTCACCGACAACTCCAAGGACCTCTCCGGCCTGAACGGAGAATGATACATCGCTTACGGCCTGCAACCGAGCACCGTTTGCCCCCGAAAAGGTCTTGGTAAGATTGTGGACAGAGAGCAGGCTCATGGTACCGGGTTCCAACACGCCGTCCGATGATCTTGACCATCGAGCAGTGGCACCTCAGCGACACACCGATCAATTGCGGCTTCGCAGCGCGGGTGGAAGGCGCAGCCGGGCGGGCGCTGGGCTGGCTGTGGGACCGTGCCACCGATCGCAGGCAAGCGGGTGCCCGGTTCATTATTTGATGGAATGGTCCGCATGAGCGCTTCTGTGTATCGATGCTTCGGGTTACCAATGAGCTCGGCGATTGGTGCGTGCTCTACGATACTGCCAAGGTACATAACAGCGACCCTGTCGCAGTGCTGGGCCACCACACCCAGGTCATGAGTGATCAATAAGACCGCCATGCCGGTTTCACGCCGAAGCCCGTCTATGAGCTCAAGAATTTGTGCTTGTACGGTAACGTCGAGAGCGGTTGTTGGTTCATCAGCAATCAGCAGTTTCGGCTTGCAGGCCAAAGCGATGGCAATCATGACCCTCTGACGCTGACCACCAGAGAGCTGGTGCGGGTAGCGGAGCAGCGCGTCCTTGGGCGAGGGAATTCCAACGCGTGCCAGCAATTCCCAAGCCTTCTCATTGGCCTGTGGACCACTGAGGCTACTATGGAGGTGGATCATTTCCCGGATTTGCTGACCAACCGTAAAAACCGGGTTGAGGGAGGTCATGGGCTCCTGAAAAATCATAGCGATTTCATTGCCACGGAGGGTGCGCAGTGCTCTTTCACTCAGCGTTAGAATTTCGCTTTCACCAAAGAGGATCCGCCCGCTAACAATCTTCATGGGCGGTTCCGCCAGCAATCTCATCAGAGCCAGCGCAGTTACAGATTTTCCAGAGCCAGACTCGCCGACCAAGCCGACCATTTCTCCTGGTTTGATATCCAGATCGACACCTTCAATGATGGTCGTATTACCAGCCTCAATGCTCAGGTTTTGCACTGACAAAAGTGTCTGCTCCGGCATGACGTAATGCTCCCCTTGGCTAAAGCGCGATGTTAATAGGACCTTATCACTCATGCAGATCAGCAACCATTCGCATACAATACCAAAACATAACCAAATCAAGAAAAAAAATCAGCTTGGCATGCTTTGGTATTATGTTAGGCTCGACGTGTTAATTTCTTTCGCGGCTAACCAGCCGGGCACCCTGCCCATCCATCAATCGAAGGCCGCAAGGGGGAGGATATGAAACTACACTCAATTAGCGCTGCTTTGTTTGTATCAGCTTGCCTGTACACAAGCGCCCAAGCCGACACAGTGGACGTCGCTGTCGACAGCTCGCCAGCGGGCTTGGATCCACACATCGTCACGGCCTTTTCGTCAGTGATTATCATTGGTGATACGATCTACGAGGGCCTAACCACCATCGCTGAGGATCTTTCGGTTCAACCGGGCCTCGCCACTAGCTGGGACATTTCCGATGATGGCCTGACCTACACCTTCAACCTGGCCGATGGCGTCACGTTCCACGACGGTTCGGCCATGACTGCTGAAGACGTCGCAGCGTCGTTGCGTCGGGTGCAAAATGAAGAGATGGCATCGCCGCTCGCAAGCCGGATATCACCGATCACCGCCATCAACGTTGTCGATGATGGGACCATTGCGCTGTCTCTAGATGCACCGTTTGCGCCAATTTTGACCTCGCTGGCCGGAATCGCAATCGTGCCCGCTGAAATGGAAATGGATGCTGAGGCCTTACAGCAAGTTCCTGTCGGGACCGGCCCGTTCAAGTTCGAAGAATGGGTGCCAAACTCTCACATCCAACTTGTGGCGTTTGACGGCTATCGTGAGGCACAAATGCCGAAGGTTGACGGTGTTAAGTTCAGCATCGTTCCTGAAGCAGCCACGCGTCAGGTTGGTCTGGTTTCGGGCCAGTTTGATCTGCTGCCTGGCGTCGACCCCGCAACGGCTCTTCAGCTGCAGTCCGCATCGGGCATCATGATGCACGAGACCCGGGACCTGTCCTACACGCTTATCGGGATCAACACGACCCGTGCTCCATTCGACAATCCTGCCGTCCGTCGTGCGCTCAATATGGCTGTAAACCGGGATGAGATTATTGCGGCAGCCTTGTTCGGGAATGGTGTTCCAGCCGGTCCTTTGAGCCCAGCTCTCCAGACATGGGCGATGACCCCGGATGCATTCGATTGCTATTCGGGTGATGCCGCGGACGCTGCAGCCTTGCTTGCTGAAGCAGGTGTCGAGACGCCGATTGAAGTCGAACTCCTCGTCCTTCCCCGGCAAGATGCTAAGGACATTTCACAGGTGGTTCAGCAGCAGGCCAAGGCAGCTGGATTTGAAATCACGTTGGTGAACAAGGAAATCGGTGCCTTCGTCCAAGACTGGCGGAACTCGGATTTTGATCTCTTTGCTTCAGCCAACGGGGGTAATCCGGATCCGGACGGGTACTTCTACCGGACTTTCTACGGCGGAGGCTCAACCAACGTCTTCAAATACGATGATGCCGAGGTTAACGGCTGGCTTGATGAAGGCAGAACCTCCACTGACGCGGCAGCTCGCAAGGCAGCCTATGATGCGGCGCAGATGAAGCTAGCCTGTGAAGGGCCAATCGTACACGTTGCTTACGGTACGTTGTCTACCGCCGTGGGGGAAAACGTATCGGGGTTCGTGATTAACCCTAACCGTCGTCTTTCCAGCCTCAAGTCCCTTGAACTGAGCAATTAAAACTCCAAAACTGAGTGCGCGCCGGGTTTCAACCTGGCGCGCCAATTTTTCGCGCGTGGAGTTTTAGCATGAACCGAGTCCTCCCAATTAGATTTATGGCAGGACGCTTTCTGGACCTCCTGATCGTATTGTTTGGGGTCTCGGTCATCGTTTTCATGATGATCCGACTGATTCCCGGCGACGCTGTTGCGATCATGTTGGGAGCCAACACAGAAATTACCCCCGAACGTATCGCTGAGCTTGAGAGCCGCATTGGTCTCGATAAGCCGATTGTCGTTCAGTACTTCGATTGGATAACCGGCATTCTGCAGGGGGACCTTGGCACCTCCATCTGGACGGGGCGACCCGTTGCCAAGGAAATAATGGCCAATATCTGGCCAACTCTGGAGCTAACTTTCCTTTCTGTACTTTTTGGTGCAGGGCTTGCCGTACCCATTGGTTGCTTCATGGCCGAAGCGAGGGGCAAAACCGCCGAAGTGCTGGTTCGCGTCATGGCAATCGCTGGTCTCACCATTCCGTCTTTCTGGCTCGGCATAGTACTGATTTTCCTGCTAGCCAAACTTCTGCCCGGTGCAGCGATGCTAGGGTACGTGCCTTTCACCGAGGACCCTTTGGGGAACCTGCAACGCATGATTCTCCCGGTGTTTGCGCTCTCATTGCCGATGCTCGCGAACCTGTCACGGCTCGTGCGGTCGGCCATGCTAGACGCTCTCGGGCAGGACTACGTGCGCACGGCAAAGTCAAAAGGGGCGGGACGCTTTCGCGTTGTCTACTGGCACGCGCTCAGGAACGCCCTTATTCCTTTCATCACCTCCGTGGGCGTGGCGACCGGTTACCTCCTGGGTGGTGCAATCGTAGTCGAGCAGGTCTTTGCCATTCCGGGTTTGGGGCAGCTTGTGCTCGGGGCAATTTCCGAGCGCAACTATCCACTCGTGCAGAGCTCGATCCTCGTGCTGACGTTCACCTTTGTTATGGTCAATTTTGTCGTCGATATCCTGTACGCCATCATTGATCCGCGAGTGGCACAGCGATGATGAAGGCTCTCCGCCAGGATAAGCTATTGATGTTCGCCACGATCTTCGTCGCTGCACAGGTAATGCTGGCTATCTTTGCACCAATCGTTGGCGGAGACCCAATTGAACAGGTCATCATGGCCCGGATGAAGGGACCCTCATTCGAGTACTTATTGGGTACCGACCAACTCGGTCGCGATATTCTGGCACGCATCCTTTTTGGTTATCGAACGTCATTGATTACGTGCGGCCTCGCTGTTTTGCTGGCTTTGGTCGTTGGTGGATCGCTGGGCATGTTGGCGGCATTTTATCGTGGATGGTTCGACCGAATTGTCATGCGTTTCATGGACGTGCTTTTCGCCTTCCCCATCATTTTGCTCGCCATTGGCATCATTGCCGTGCTTGGACCACATGCTCTCTCTGCTTCGGTTGCTATTGCGGTCGTCTATATTCCTATTTTTGCGCGCCTGCTGCGCGGACCCTCACTTGTGATCTGTGAAAGCGAATATGTCCGTGGTGCGCGGGCCATTGGTGCTTCAGATCTGCGGATCGTATTCAGGCACCTGCTACCCAATCTTTCATCCGTAATTCTTGTGCAGGCAAGTTTGCTTCTTTCGGCGGCAATCCTCGTCGAGGCATCGTTGTCTTTCTTGGGCCTGGGCGCACAACCGCCGACACCATCGCTGGGACAAATGCTCTCGGAGGGACGCAATTTTCTCCTGTTAAATC
>JBMTIF010000232.1:0-4543 GCA_049437045.1 Alphaproteobacteria bacterium
TCCATGAAGCGTCAATTGAGCTATGAGGTCGCAAGCGTCTTGCCGGTTCGTCGCTAAAATATTTTGCCGCGGTTGAAGATGTTTTGGGGATCAAGCGCGGCTTTGATCGTTTGCATAAGGCTGATGCCCACCTTATCGGCGGTTCGGGCCAGTTCGTCCTTCTTCAACTGGCCAATACCGTGTTCTGCCGAGATGGACCCATTCATTTCGCGCACCAAGTCGTGGAACGCCATGTTGATCCGGCTCCAAGCATTCAGAAAGTCGGCTTCTGCCGCTGGGTCGCCCACGGCTTCGGTGGGCGCACATAGGTTAAAGTGCAGGTTTCCATCCCCCAAATGGCCAAACGGCACGGGACGGGATCCTGGATATAATTCTTCAAGCAGTGCCGAGCCGCGTTCAATCAACTCGGCAACACGATGAACCGGCACGGAGACGTCGTGCTTGATCGAAGGCCCGGATTTGGCTTCAGCTTCAGGAATCGCTTCACGGATGCGCCAGAACTGAGCCGCCTGAGTCATATTTTGAGCAATGGTTCCATCGTACAGAACCTCTCTGCCTACGGCTTCCTGCAAGACATAATCCAAGGTGTCGCGAATGGCTCCAGCCTCATCAAAAACACCCACTTCGATCAGCAGTGACCATGGTGGAATGGGGTTGATGGGCGCGGAAGTGTCTTCAATGTGTTGCAGGGTTTGCTCTAACGCGATGGCGGGAATGATTTCGCCGGCAATAATCGCGTCACCCAACCTTTCACGCATCATATTGAGCGCTTCCAGACAGGCCTCGGGCGACTCACAGGCCAGCCAAGCCGTAAGCCTGTCTTTGGGGCGCGGGAAGATCTTGAGCACGGCACGAGTGATAATGCCCAAAGTACCTTCAGAGCCGACGAACAACTGTTTCAGGTCATAGCCTGTATTGTCTTTCCGCAGGCGGTTCATGCCATTCCAGATCCGGCCGTCGGCGAGCACGACCTCCAGTCCCAAGACCAGATCACGCGTGTTGCCATACCGGATGACGTTAATGCCGCCCGCATTGGTGGAAAGATTACCACCGATCCGGCATGAGCCTTCGGCGCCAAGGGACAAAGGAAAAAGGCGATCGCACTGTTCGGCAGCGGCTTGCACCTCCGCCAGGATGCAACCAGCCTGCACCAACATGGTATTCCCGTCAGGATCGACGTCTTCCACGGCATTCATGCGGTCCAGTGACAGGACAATTTCCCGTGTTGGTTCGATTGGAATGGAGCCGCCAACCAGACCCGTATTCCCGCCTTGCGGTGTGATGGAAATGCCGTTTGCCGCGCAGAGCTTCACGACTTCCGATACTTGCTGAGTGTTAGAAGGTCGAACAGCAGCGATGGCACCACTCAAATACTTTCCTCGCCATTCCCGCGTGTAGCGTTCTAGTGCCAGTTCTTCTGTCACCACGCCAGTATCACCCACTATTGCCTGTAACTCAGCCAAAAAGTGCGTGTGATCCATCCTAATTCCCTCGTCCTGTTGCAGCGCGACGTAGCCTGTCCCCAATAGCGGCACCCAGCCCCTCTGCATCTATTTCTGACACAACGATAGCCTCTGCCTCTGTAGAGTCAAGACGATGCAGAGCGGAGAACAGATTTGAAGCAGCCTCAACATCAGAACCACTGGGGCTTAAAACCTCGACAGCGCAAGCAGCTTCGAAACCGGTCGGATCGCTCATGACCAGCGCCGCTTGATTTGACGTTGCACCTGTTGCGCCCAGGAACAGAGGCTTGTTGGGGGCATAGTGCTGGGTCATTTGCCCCGGTGATGCCTTGACGGCCGGGTCAACATCCAAGGCCAGCTCCTGCGTGAGAACGGCCTCGATATCCGCTCTGGCTAAAGCACCGTGGCGGAGAAGTTTTGGCTGCTCAGAGGTGAGGTCGACAACGGCGCTTTCAAGACCAGCGGTGCAGGGACCACCATCTAGAATGAGGGGGATGGCTTCACCCAACCCTGACAAAACATGCTCGGCCGTCGTGGGGGATAAGTGTCCCGAAGGATTGGCGCTGGGTGCGACTATGCCGCCTGGAAAAGAACGAAGCAGCGCCCGGAAGTCATCCGACACACGCGGCACTCGGACGGCTTGGGTTGGGAGTCCCGCACCGGCCAGCGATGAAATCGGGCAATCGGCTCGGCGGTTAAGAACGAGGGTCAGTGGACCGGGCCAAAAGGCTGCAGCCAGTTTGATGGCACGGTCATCCGCTTCGACCACCGCAAAGGCACTCTCGGTATCAGCAAAATGGGCGATTAGCGGATTAAAGCTGGGGCGGCCCTTGGCTTCGTAAATGCGCGCAACAGCCTCGCCATTGGTTGCGTCGGCACCCAAGCCGTAAACCGTCTCAGTCGCAAATGCCACGGGCTTGCCATCGCGTAGCAGCTCAGCAGCCAATTTCAGACTTTCCGGTGTTTCGGGCAACAACACGGCGTGCACTTCCTTGGTCAGGGGTCTGTGCATGTTGTATCCGGGTACGTCACGGGTCGCCAGCCTTGGCCGTGGGAGCGTCCCATTCCGCAACGCATGGGCCACACGCCGCCTTGATGCTTCTGCTCAATCGTCTGGGATCAGCCGCTTACCAAAAACCATGACATCATCTTGGGCCGTGTATTCGAGGTCTGTATAGAAATCGGCCACTTCACTATTGTCAGTGCGCATGAGGAGATTGATTTTTGGGCATCCGAGGGCCCTCAGTTTGTCTTCAACGGCTTCGACGAGCATTCTGCCATAGCCCTTGCCCCTATGGTCCGGGCTAACGGCCAGATAGTTCATAACGCCCCGATGACCGTCGTAGCCACCCATGACGGTACCAATCACAATCTCATCCGAAACGAGCACAAGAAACAGGTCGGCGCCGACACCGTCTTTTCGGTCAATGTCCTTGCCCGGATCGTTCCACGGGCGGGTCAGATTGCACGCCTGCCAAAGGCTGATGACCTGCGCTCGGTCTGCTTGTTCGAAGGGGCGTAGAACCGTCATTTTGTTGTCGCTTCAATCAATGTGTCCTCTGCGCGTCATTCCACCGTAACGGACTTGGCCAGATTACGAGGCTGATCGACGTCGGTGCCTTTGTGGACGGCGGTATGGTAGGCGAGCAACTGGATTGGGATCGAATAGAGCAGGGGTGCGACGAAGCTGTCGACTGTTGGCATGATGATGACCTCTTCGGCCACGTTGCCAAGCCGATCCGCGCCGATTTGATCGGTAATCAGGATCAATCGACCTCCGCGCGCAGCCACTTGCTCCACGTTCGATGCCGTCTTTTCCAGCAGCGGTCCTGATGGCGCACAAACAACGACAGGAACCGCATCATCGATCAGGGCAATGGGGCCGTGCTTCATTTCACCCGCTGCGTAACCTTCGGCGTGGATATAGGAAATTTCCTTGAGCTTCAGGGCGCCTTCCAATGCCACGGGGAACATGGAACCGCGTCCGAGGTAGAGAACGTCGCGCGCCTCAGCGATCTTGGCGGCGATTTTCTGGATGTCGGCGTCGTGGTTGAGGACGTCGGCCATGAGTGCGGGCACCTGCACCAGTGCCTGTGAGAGGTAGGCCTCCGTGTCAGCATTGATGGTCCCGCGTTGCCGCCCGGCCCATAGGGAGAGACCAGCGAGAACAGTCAGCTGTGTGGTGAAAGCCTTTGTGGACGCCACCCCGATTTCCGGTCCGGCGAGGGTTTGCAGTACGGCCTGTGACTCTCGCGCTATGGCGCTTTCAGCAACGTTGACGATGGCCAGAACCGGATTGTCCTGCTGGCGCGAATAACGAAGCGCTTCGAGTGTATCGATGGTTTCCCCGGACTGAGACAAAACGATGGTCGCGCCGTTTTTCGGCATGGGTGCTTCGCGGTACCGGAACTCGGACGCTATATCGAGTTCTACCGGGATCCGAGCCAGCTGTTCCAGCCAGTATTTGGCTACAAAACCTGCGTAAAACGCTGTGCCGCATGCGGTGATCGTCAGTCGTTCAAGCGTGCTGAAATCGAGATCGAGACCCTCAAAATGAATGCGCTTTTCAACGGGGTTGAAGTGCGCGTGCAGGGTGTCACCGACGACAGAAGGCTGCTCGTGGATCTCTTTCTGCATGTAATGATGGTAGTTGCCTTTACCGATCAGCGCGCCTGTCAGTTGGCTTTTTACGACCGGACGATCAACCGGCTCGTTCGCTGCGTTGTAGACCGTCGCGCCATCCCGCGTAAGCACGCACCAATCGCCATCTTCGATATAGCTCAGGGTATTGGTGAGTGGGGCGAGTGCTATGGCATCGGACCCAAGATACATCTCACCATCGCCGTAACCGATAGCGAGTGGAGAGCCTTTTCGCGCGCCGATCATCAGGTTGTCGTGCCCGGCAAACAGGATTGCCAGTGCAAAGGCCCCTTGAAGGCGTCCAATCACTGATTTGACCGCCTCGACCGGCTCAAGGCCATCACTCAATGCCGCGGATATCAGGTGAACAATCGTCTCCGTATCCGTGTCAGATGTCCAAGTGATACCGCGACTGCTCAGCTCTTCGCGCAGGGCATCGA
>JBMTIF010000233.1:0-4542 GCA_049437045.1 Alphaproteobacteria bacterium
CATAACCCAACCCAGGTTTGCCCGAAGGCGCGAAGTAGTAGCCGTCGAATCGGATCGGTTCTTTGAAGAATTGATTCCGGTTCAGACCTTTGGGTCCGGACGGATTTTCTCGCAACGCATTTGCTTCCAGAATCAACACGTTGGGGGTGGCCATGCAAAGGTTGGCCATGGCGACCCAGGTCAGAGGTCCATAGTTGAAGAAGTGCGGCGCAATCTGCATGCCTCGCATTTCGGCCAGGGTGGCGATCTTGCGGGCTTCAGTCAGACCGCCCACGTTGGGTGGTGGCAGATTGAGAATCGACGCGGCACGCTTGTCGATCAGGCGGGTGAAGTCTTCGAGACCCTGAAGGTTTTCTCCGGTCGCAATGGGGACCGTGGTGGCGGCGGCTACTTTGGCCATTTCATCCATGCTGCTGGTGGGCGACGTCGGCTCTTCGATCCAGAGAAGGTCATACTTTTCGAGCGGTTTGCAGGTCGCGATGGCTCCTTCGGCACTGCACTGGCCGTGGCCGCCGTGAATCAGGTCCACTTTGTCGCCCGCTCCCTCACGAAGGCAACGGAAGACCATTTCGTTGTAGGCGATGTTCTCCTTGGTCGGCATTTTCCCGCCAGCCTCATAAACCGTATCCTCCCAGACTTTCCTGTCGCCAAATCGTTCGAAAACCAACCAGGGATCGACCTTCACTACCGCGCCGGGTTGCTCGGCCAGTTTTCGACCCAGGGCGCGCCAGGCGTCTTCACTTTCCAGCTGCTGTTTGGGCGGTTTGCCGTAGAAGTAGATCCGGATCCGGTCGCGTACGGGACCGCCGAGCAGTTCGTAGACGGGCCTGCCCGTTTCCCGGCCGAGCAGGTCCCACAGGGCATAATCCAAGGCGGTGCGATGCGAACAGAGAACGCCGGCCCGCCGCATCTTTGACCAGATGGCTTCCACAGCAAAGGAATTGGCCCCGATCAGATGATTCCTCGCGACACCGCTCAGTGCCGGTGCGTAGTCGAGGTCAGGAAAATCCGCATATCCCGCAGCACCTGTGCTCGAGATGACTTTCAGCACCCGACGCTGGTCGCGGTCTTGTTTCAACACGAGCAGTTCCAGGGCTTCGATGCGACTGCCCGAGGCCGCTGCCAGCAATGGGAGGTCCAACGACGCCAGCCCCGCCAGCGCACTGGCCCCCAGGGTGGACTGCTTGAGAAAGTTTCGGCGATTGGTTAGGTGGTTCATTTTTAAAGATGTGGTAGGCAAAGGAATTGTCTTTTATCTCATTCTTCTGCCCCTATTCCTCTGCCTATTTTTCTTGAGCAATTCGCTTTACCTGAAACTTCGTTTCATCAATCTCACACGATTCCGCGATCAGCGATCCCTGCGTCATTCGCAAGGGGATCTTCAGCACACCGTCCTCCTTCAACCAATGGTCCTGGTAGGAGGAGGTCACCCACAGCACTTCATCGCGTCCGGAGAGTGACCGTGCCACCGCCAGCAGGGAACACGGGCCACCCTGCACCACGGGAGCCACTTTCAGTTTGGCGTCTTTCGCCAAGTCGGCCGTCCGGGCGAGCATCGTCACACCGCCAATGCGGCCGGCATCCGGCACCAGAACCGTGCCAACCCGTTTCTTGATGCCTTGGGCGAAGTCTTCGAGCACGTGGTAGTCTCCGCCAAAACCCAAGGGCTGGCTGAACTCCTTGCGGGCCGCACCTTGTTCGAGCAGGTGCCTAAGCGCCATGGGATTCTCGAGCAGGGTCACCTCGTTCCTTTGGCAACGCAGCGCTAGATAGGTCATGCCATCCGTGCTCAAGTTCAGGTTGGCAGCAACAATCACATCCATTTCCTTCCCGGCTGCCTCTTTTGAAGCCAAGACCAGGCGGTCGATCAGGCCCAGCACCTCCTGCGGGTAGCGATAGGGGGCGCATTCGCCTCGCGCTTTCATCTCATCCACCAAGGCACCGGCCAGTTCCAGCCGGACGGCGGTAAAGCCCGCGTTCTTGAGCGATGCCACCGTCTGCTGCATTTCGTCAGAAGTGCAGAGGCGGCGCTTGCCGTCTTCCTCCCGGTCAAACGTGATCGATGGACAGAGCCGCACTCGGCATGGACCCTTTTCCCCGGCGAGGTTGAGCAGGGCTGCCTGCAGGGCAATGACCAGTCCTGCTTTCCCCGGGCCCTGCCACATCCGGCCAAAGCCTTCCCGGTGGTACATGGCGCGCCCGGGCCATTCGCGCGTTTTGGCATTGAGTACGTAATCGGCAGTCTGGCCGATGACCGTGTGACCGCTGCCGACGGCCCGCATCGACGGGTCGGTAAGAAAGATGTTTTGCTTGTAACCCTGCGCAGCGTATCGGTTCACCAATCGAGCAAGCGCCTCTTCCTCGTTCCCGGCCGGTAGACCGAAATCAAGATAATCCCCATAGCCCGTAGAACCATCCCGCGTCGTCAGGCGAATGACCCGCAAACGTGACTCCGCTTCCGACTTCGGTTCCTTCACCGTAAGCAGGTCTGCCGCCACGATTTCGTCGGGCTTTGACGCAGCTCGGGCTTCGTGCAGGTTAAGGGCGAAAAGCGCCGGCAGCGCCATCATGGCGAGCCGAATGGTATGCATGATCCGGTTGAGTAACTTCATGAAAAAAATTTGGCTACCGTCGTTTATTTGGTTTCGAGCTGTATCGTGTTGTATCGGTCTCTTCGACCTTGCCGGGACCACCGCCCGGAGGCTGGCTCCAGCCGACCCGCCCCTCTTCGTTGACCACCGAGGCGAGCGCCGCCCAGCCGTTCGTGGCGACGGGCAGGAAACGCTCCCGGTCCAGAATTCCGTTATTGATTCCCCAGGCGATGCCATAGGTGAAAAATCCGGTTCCGGTGCTCTCCCGCACATCGAATTGCTTTGGATCATCCAGATTGGGCCGCCAGAACCCATCAGCCTGCTGACGTGTCGCCAGCGATTCCGCCATTTGAACATACAAGGCCTTGTAACGCGCATAACTCGCATGGTCTTGAGGCAGATGGTTCAGGATGCGCGTCACCCCGCCAAAGGCCCAACCATTGCCGCGCGACCACAATACTTTCTTCCCATTCTTCGTCTTCCGGGGGATGGAACGCGCGCCCCGATAGAAAAGCCCCGCATCCTTGTCAAAGATCTCCCCGTGCACGTCCCAAAAGCAATCATCCATCCAGCCCACATACTTTTCATTGCCCGTCATCTCATACAGCATCGCGAGCGCCGGAGGGCCCGTAAACAGACCGTCCACAAACCGGTGCCCCGTGTTTTCCAGATACCAGCCAGTCGGGTTGGACAGCGGATTCGTAACCTCCGGATTTTTCAGGAACGCCAGGGTGGGCTGAATGATGGAGGCATCCTGTTGAGTCTGATAACACCCATACCAGATCTGGCCGCAAATCAGCGAATAGGCCCCGCTGTCATACGGCCCATCGCTCTTGTCTTTAACCCGCCAGGCAACCTCCTGCCCCCAGGCCATGCAATCATCCAGATAGGCACGATCCGACGTGCTCTCATACATGGCCATCAGCCCCGCATAATAGGTCCCTCGAACCCAATGCTGATTCTTAAACCGAGAGCCCAGCGCTCTTTGATGCGCATGCACTCGGTCGGCCAACGCCTTTACTTCGCCCGCCTCACCACCTGAAGCGACTGCCAAACAAGAGGCAATCACCACAAGGATCCGCCTAAACTCATTCATTCGCTTCATCTTGTTCGGCTTCTTCTTCAAGAATCTCCTGGTCTCTAAACCATTGCAAACAAAGGTCCGGCCAGGTGGAAAGCGGACGCTCTTTAGGCCGAAGGGAGAACCCGTGACCGCCTTTCTCAAAAAAGTGGACACGGATGGATGCGCCGGCTTCTTTCAGAGCTTTTGCATAAATTTGACTTCCTGGAAAGAAGCCGTCGTCTTTGGCTGTTACAATCAGGGTTGGGCTGAGTTCATTGGAAACAGCAAACTCCTTGCTCAGCGCCTTCCCCTTGTTCATATAGGCCGGGTAAAGCAAAACCGTGAAGTCCGGTTTGCAGCTGACACGGTCAAGCTGATCGACTTCCTGATAGGTTTGAATATCAAAACCTGTGCTGAGCCGGGCCGCAAGGTGTCCGCCCGCCGAAGACCCCAGCACTCCAATCCGCTTTGGGTCTACGTTCCACTCTGATGCTCGCGAGCGGACAATCCGGACAGCTCGCTGAATATCCTGAAAGGCGTCTTTACGTTTCTTGGGGACCCGGTATATCAGCATAAATGCAGAGATTCCGTGCTCATTGAGCCATTCGGCAATCGGGGTCATCTTCGTTGTGACAAGACTGACGTATCCTCCTCCCGGACATAAAATGACCGCGGGTCCAGGCGTCTTCGTATTGGGAGCCGGGAAATAGCGCAGTGAAGGCTTGGTTACATCGGTGAGGCGTATGTGTCCATCGCCACGTTCGGGCTTGGGCGTTCCCATGCCTTCGTTATCTTGACTCGCGACATCTTTCGGCCAGAGCTTAACTATTTTGCTTACCTTCTTCTCGTTCGCATTCGCAATGACTGCAGCGCCACAAAAAGCAATGC
>JBMTIF010000234.1:0-4537 GCA_049437045.1 Alphaproteobacteria bacterium
CAACTCCGCAACCGGCTTTTCAGCCATCGGTTCAACCAGAACCGCAGGCGCAAGATCCAGCAGACTGTGCGCGGCATCACGCGCACTGGCGAGATCATCGGCACTCAAGCCCAGACGCACACCGCCGAATTCCGTTTTGTGGGCAAAATCACCCAAAATCTTCATGGCACAGGACTGGCCTGCCGCCCCGAACTCGGCAACGGCGGCCACAGCCTCATCCGGCGTCTGGCAGGCCCGGTGCTCGGCCAGCGGCAAACCAAACTGACCCAGCAGCGTTTTGGCTTCTGCTTCGTTCAGCATCCGCGCCGCTGCAGATCCCGCCGCGTCACCACCGCTGAGCACAGCAGGCGCTTGCCTCTGTCCTTCCGCCAAACCCTGCCGGTGTGCGCCGATGCCCGCGGCCCCGGCAACCGCCTGAATATGCTCTTCCAGGCCATGTCCGGGGATCATGCCCATGGCTGCGATTTTTTCCGCCGCGTGCCCGGGCATGTTCTCAGGCAATGAAGCTACCAGCGCCGGGACACCAGCGCGGCGGTCGGGCGAACCCATCGACTGGCCCACAGCCTCAATCGCCACGTCCCACGTGTGCGTTGGCCCGGTCCCATCCGCAGGCCAGTCAATGACCAGCATCGGATGGCTCAGGTCCAAGGCCATGATCCCATCCCACATGGCCCCAAGCGCCTGTGCATCGCCCCAGTCAAAGGTGTTGTAGTCAAAAGGATTGGAAACCGTCACCAGCGGGTTGAGGCTCTCTCCGATCCGCGCGGCTTCCGCCTCGCTCAGGGGTGGAAACTCCAATCCTGCGACGGCACCAAGGTCGGCCATCAGACCCGCCTCACCGCCCGAACAGCTCACTGAAATCACCCGACGATTGTCCAGTGGCCCTTTGAAGTGCAGCACCTTGAGCGTTTCCAGCAAAGTCGGCAGGGTCGAAACCTCTGCCACCCCGTTCCGCGCAAGAAAGGCTGATGCCACTGCAGCCCCGCCAGCCAGCGACGCGGTGTGGGTCATGGCGATGGCCTGCCCGCCCTCGGACTGCCCTGCCTTGAGCGCCACCACGCCCACCCCGCGTGCGTGCGCAAACGAAACCGCTTCAACAAATCGAGCTGGATCACCAAAACCCTCGATATAGAGACCGATGGTGCTCACGCGGTCATCCGCCGCAAGCGCCTCGATCATGTCGCCCAGCCCCACTTGCGCGCCGTTACCAACAGTCAGCACAAAGCTGAGCGGCAAGGCCCGCCGCTGCATGGTCAGGTTGATGGCAATGTTGGATGATTGACAGATCAGCGCCGCACCGCGCTCGACCCGCTCACCCCCATGCACATCGGGCCACAGGGTCGCCCCGGTGCAGTAATTGATAAGCCCATAGCAGTTTGGACCGAAAATCGGCATGTCACCTGCTGCTTCGAGAAGCGCTACCTGCATGGCTTCGCCGCCGTCCTCGACCTCCGCCCATCCAGCCGCAAAGCACGTCGCCCCCCCGGCACCGCGCGCGGACAAGGCCCGAACAACATCCAGCGTGGCGGCTCGATTGACCCCGACAAAGGTCGCATCCGGCGCCGCTGGTAAAGCATCAACAGACGCAAAAGCTGCCCGTCCGCGCACCTCGCTCTTTGTCGGATGAACGGGCCAGATTTCGCCCTCAAACCCCATACGTTCGCACTGCTCTATGACCGCAGAAGCCCACGAGCCTCCCACAACAGCAATCGTTTCAGGGTTTAGCAATCGGTGGAATCGAGGAGCTTTGGACATAAGCGGCGCGCTGGCTGTTCAGGGTTGGTTTTGGACAGTAATTCATTGGCTCGCCTCTGCTACACCAGCCCGGCACATGGCCCTAGCCCGGTCGCGACACCTCTTGCACAATCGCGGTTCCCCGGCTGCCGCGTCATTCAGCGCCCTCTGGTGTAGCCCAGCAGATGATGACAGCCCCACGAGGCTGCTCTAAACCAGCGCCATGACCCACGCACCGCCACCCGGCCCGGCCCCGACCCAAACCGGTAGCCCCCTCTTCCCCTTTCGCTTTAACGGCGCGCAACTGGTGGCGCACGTTTCTGGCGCTTTGCTCTGGCCGGAAAAGGGTGCGTTAGTGGTCAGTGATCTCCACCTCGAAAAAGGCGCAGACTTCGCGCGTACGGGTACCTTTCTGCCGCCCTACGACAGCGACGAGACCCTTAATCGGCTCGATGACCTGTTAACCACCACCAAAGCCCGAACGTTGATTTCACTGGGGGATTCTTTCCACAGTCCATCGGTCATTGCCGGGCTGAGCGATGCGTTGCTCAGCCGCATTCAGCACCTTACGAATTCGGTCGAGCGGTTCATTTGGGTGACGGGCAATCACGACCCCGAAGTGCCCGCGCACTTTGGTGGGGAAGTCCATGAAGATTTCGCTCTGGGCGCACTGCATTTTCGTCACGAGGCTTCACCGCTTTTTGCCCTTCCCGGTGAGGTTTCAGGCCACTGGCATCCCAAGGCCAGCATTCGCGGCCCCAACAATCGCCCGCTAACCCGATCCTGCTTTATCCACGACTCTACACGCCTGATCCTGCCGGCCTTTGGAACCTTTACAGGTGGATTGAACGTCGCTCACCCATCAATCCGATCCCTATTCTCTCATAATTCTGGCGACTCAGGGACTGGTCTTACCAAATGCGCGGTCTACCTTTTGGGTAAGCGACAGGTTGCTGCGGTTCGGGGAGATTCCTTACTGCGGTGAGTTGCGCGGCTCGTGGACAAACCATCGAGCCTCCCGATGCAAAAAGTACCGAGTAAGCCAGACCTTGAACGCCGCTCACCAGCCCTCTTCCAAAACGCCCGCTCTCCTGTGGTTTCGCCACGACCTGCGGCTGGCCGACAACCCGGCTTTGCATGCCGCTGTCGAGCGCGGCGGACCGGTGGTTTGCGTCTACGTGCTGGATGATGAAACACCCGGGCCTTGGGCGCTGGGTGGTGCATCGCGGTGGTGGCTGCACCATGCCCTGATCGCGCTCAATGCCGATTTGGAACGCGCAGGCAATCGCCTGATTCTGCTGCGGGGCAAGGCCGAAACGGTCATTGCCGACATGGCAGCCGAAGTGAAAGCAGGTGCTGTATTCTGGAATCGATCCTACGCGCCTTACGATAAAGAACCCGATGCACGTCTAAAAGCCGGACTCAAGGAACGCGGTGTCAAGGCCAAGTCATTCAATGGCAATCTCGTCTCAGAACCGGTTACCGTTCGAAACAAGAGCGGCGGGGTCTTCAAGGTCTTTACGCCCTACTGGAAAACCATCAGCACCTTTACGGTCAGCGCGCCGCTTCCGACACCAAATGCCATTGCCAGTGGCCCCTTCACCCCTTCTGGCGCACTTGACCTGAAAGACCTCAACCTCCTGCCAACGGCTCCCGATTGGTCAGCGGGTCTGGCCGCGACCTGGACCCCCGGCGAAGCGGGTGCAAAGGCACGCTATGAGGCGTTTGTCGCTGGTGACGGTCGCGGTGGTGGGCTGGAAAACTACGAAGAAGGGCGAAACCGCCCTGATCTGGACGCTTGCTCACGCCTCAGCCCGTTCCTGAAATTCGGCCACGTTTCGCCCCGGCAGCTTTGGCACTGGATGCTTGCCGATATGGCGCGCGTGCCACAGCTTGAGCAACCCGGCTGGGCCTTCCTGCGGGAAATTGGCTGGCGTGAATTCTCCTACTACCTGCTGCATCATTTCCCAACCCTGCCCAGCCACAACTGGCGCCCCGAGTTCGACCGCTTCCCGTGGAGCGAGAACCACGATGGATACGAGGCTTGGTGCAAAGGAAAGACCGGCTACCCAATGGTCGATGCGGGGATGCGGCAGCTCTGGCAAACGGGCTGGATGCACAACCGCGTGCGGATGATTACCGGATCGTTTCTGGTCAAGCACCAGCTACTGCCCTGGCAAATGGGTGAGCGCTGGTTCTGGGATACACTGGTTGACGCTGATATCGCCTCCAACAGCGCCTCTTGGCAGTGGGTAGCCGGGTGCGGTGCTGACGCCTCACCTTACTTCCGCGTCTTTAACCCCATCACTCAGGGTCCAAAGTTTGACCCAGCGGCCAAATTTATCCGAACCTTTGTCCCGGAGTTGGCCAAACTGGATGACAAGAGCCTGTTTGAACCGTGGAACGCCGACCCGCTGCTGCTGCAAGCCGGGGGCGTCACGCTGGGCAAGACCTACCCTCGACCCATTGTCGATCACGCCGCCGCGCGTGCCCGTGCTCTGGCAGCCTACGAAACCATCAAGAAACCTGCCCCTACAGCCTCTCAAGCCGAAAAGGCCCAAGCCGCATGAGAAATAAGATTGCCATCGTCGGTTCCGGCATCTCCGGACTGTCAGCCGCCTACGCCCTGCGCGAAACCGCTGATATCACGCTGTTTGAGGCCGACTCACGACTGGGTGGGCACAGCAACACCGTCGATGTGCATCTCAAGGACTGGTCTGGGCCGGTGGATACGGGCTTCATCGTCTTTAACCACACCAACTACCCCAACCTCGTCGGTCTGTTCGACGAGCTGGGCGTACCG
>JBMTIF010000235.1:0-4524 GCA_049437045.1 Alphaproteobacteria bacterium
ATTAAACACCGGCGGCGCCGCGTCCAGAACCATGTAGTTCCAGCGCCAGGTACAGCTTGAACCGGGCTTTTCCGTCCAAGGACTACTGGGGCGCTGTGGAGATGAGGTGTACTGAAGTGCCGTGAGAGCGTTCCAAAAGCACTTTGAGAAAATTGCGCCAAAGGGCCATTGTCCTTCGCGCCCGAAAGGTCGCCAGGTGTAACTACAGCATCAAACCGAGAGACCTGCCTGAAGGTTGGAGCAGGAAAAATGCTGCGCCAGAATGCACGTCGCAGCCAGATTTTCTGACAGGGAAAAGGTAAGTCTTCTAGACTGTTAATTGTTGCAGGTTCCAGAATGGATTGGACGATGATGACCCGGCGAGGGCGGCGCTGGGCCAAGTAGCTCCGCAGCTCTTCAGTCTCCCACGTTGACCACTTTTTTCCATCAATTCCTAACTGCTTAGCTGTTTGTCGCGGAGCTACACGATATCCAGCCTCAGTAATTAGCGTGCTTGCCAATGAGTAGCTCCAAAAACCAATTTGCTCGGGCGCCAGTCCAAACTTGTGTTCCAAAGCCTGCGCAACGGCCAGCGTTCTGGAAAGGTGACCAAGGCCCAGACCATTAGGGATACAGAACAGCACCTCCAGTTCCCGGCTTTCTTGCTGCAGAGCCTCACGGTCCTTATCCTTCAGCGCCCAAACGGCGTGAACGAGGTCGCGTTCATCGGCGGTAGCGCCTGTGCAATCTGGCAAGGGCTCACCCCGCCGAGCCGAGTTGACAAGAGGCGGGATCGCAAAGGCTTGGGCCTTTTGGGTCTGATTGGATTTGTCGGGGTCCGCTGGTTCGATCAGAAGAGAGCCGGTTGCCACCTGATAGCGTGGCGCTGAATTATCTGCCTTGAGGCTAGCGGAATTTTCGGGCAGCAGGCTTCGCACCGTCACGGACCCTACACCCTCAACCTGATGCGAAAATTCACTGCGCTGCAGCGTCCAAACGCGAAACGAAAAATCGCTCTTTACCAGCGCCGTAACAGTCGTGTCGATCAAGTGCGAACCACCGCGTCGCCTTATACAGAGGTTGAGTTCTATTCTATCTGACCATCGCACCAAATCACTTGCATGAGCGAGAAAGGTCGCCTGATCGAAGATCCATAGCTTTTGTTTCTTTTCATCATTGGCAAGGGCAGCCGCCAGACCGTCAATCCCGCGCAAAACCACAAAGTCCTCAGCAACCAGCGCGTGGGCGAGGGGGAGGAGGTGCTCGGTTGCGTGATGAGAGCTGAGAACAAGGGCCGTCATTGATCAGTTGCCCTTTAGACCATAGAGAGCCAAGGCAGCAGCAGGGACTGCAGTAATATCGTAGGCCTCAAGGATGCGACGTCGGCGTTCTTCAGGGTCAGATCGACACACCTTTGGCCACCATTCAAGCATCTGCTGCGTTGCTTCATCAGCGCTGACTGCAGTCGGCAGCAGCAGGTTGTCATTTTCCCTCGCGTTTGATTCATGGAGCAGTGTGGCTTCTTTCACGCCGCCGACGTCACAGGCCGCGACAGGCAATCCAGAGGCTTGGGCTTCCAGAACAACATTAGGAGTCCCCTCGATCCGGGACATGAGGAGCAGGGCGTTCATGCCTGCGTAAATCTCGCCGGGTTGGGCGCGAGGCTCTCGCCATTCGATCAAGGCAGAAAGACCGTTTTCTTCGGACCACTGTCGGGCAGCAGCCTTCAGTGGACCGGCACCGACAAGCACGGCTTTGACTGGGAAGTCTGCCCGATCGACCAAACCCTTGAACACCTCCAGCCACAGCATGGGGCGTTTGTTGTGGGCAAAGCGGAATACCCCGCCCAAGACCAAACCGCGTGCTTTCTTGGGCGGCTTACTGCTTTGGCGTGGCTTGGATGAAGGTTGCAGCGGAATACTGCTGGACTTGATGGCGTTGAGGATGACCGAAATATCACCCGAGGCCAGCCCCAGCCATTCCTCATAGTCTCGACCGCCGGCATAGGAGTTGGCTGACAGACGAACATTGTCAAAGCCAAGAAAGGCTTTCATCAGGGGCTTTGCGTAATCCAGCTGCATGTTGCGCTTTTCAGGCTGCATGTTGCGGGCGCTCATCACGATTTGACGCGTATGGTTTTCCTGTCCGACCCATGCAGCGGCGAGGCTTGAGCGATCTTGCCAGCCATGAATGATCTCAGGGCGCATCTGCTGAACCACAATCTGCAATCGCGCAACATCCTGACGCAGGGTTTGGGGCAGCAGCAGGCTAAATCCTGCTTGTTCAAGCGGTGTTTCTGGCACGTGCAGGGTGCTCAGATCAGTGTAAGGCACACCCAAATCGTCCAGCCAGGGTCTGAAATGGTCATGCCCGCGGTCATGGGTCAGGGAAAACAAGCAGACGTGCAGGTCTTCAGCGGCTACCCCGGCTAGGATCAGACTTTCGATAAACAGCAGAAACTGGCGCTCGGCACCACCGGCTGCCAGTGTAGCATTGACAAGCATGATGCGGGGGCGATTGGCTGTCGTCGCTGTTTCACTCCGATGGGTGGATCGAGCGATGCCATGACGGATCAGGCGCTCGGCTACATCGCTGCTGAAGATCTGGCTCAGGGTGCTCAGCGGCGCAGGGTTCAGCAGCGTGCTGATCACACCGCCTGATATGGATTTTAAGATGCGTAAAATGGTTTGATCGGCAGCAGCGCCGTTCGTTTCCCGATCAACCTGCTCGATATAAACCGCCATTCCGAGGTAGCCAGCGGACACCAGACTGGTCTTGCACTGATCCAGCATGGTCCGGGTCGCCTGATCCCAAAAGCTCTGGCCACCGACACTGTCCAAAGCTCGGGCAACCAGCGTTTCGGAAAGATGCGTATCGTTTAGCTGTGTTGCGATGCGGAGCAAGGCGGCATGGTCCTGCACGTGGACGAGGCACTTGGCCAAAGCGTGTTTGATTTCACCGTGCTTTTCTTGTCGCTGTAGAATGCGGATGAGCGCGACGCAGGCTTGGCTGTCGCCAAAGTCTGTAACCAGTCTGTCGTAGTCGTCATAGGCTGCTTTCCAGTCGCCCAACTGTTCGCGCAATCTGGCGCGTCGGGACAGAAATCGAGGGTCCGTGTCGGTCAGGGCTGCGAGCGGTCCGTTTATGAGATCCAACGCCTCATTCAGCCGTTCGGTCTTGCGCAGGGCATCCACCCGCAACAGGTTCGCGTTTGTCCCATCCAACGCTAGCTTGTCCAGGATGCTGAGCGTCTTTTCGGGATCGACCGGAAGCAGTGCGCGTGCCGCGACTTCACCAACTTCAGTCGTTAAGTTACCACCCAATCCCGACCGTGAAACAAGCCTTTGCGCCAATTCAGCGGCTTCTTCGGTCTGGTTGTTATCCAGCGCGCTTTGGATCAGGTTAAAGCCCACTTCGTGCGATAAATATCCGGACTGCATTAGTCGCAGATAGATCGCCCGAGACAGGTCCAGATAACCAGCCTGCCGCAGATGTCTTGCCGCAAAAGACCAAGCGTCCGGGGATGAGGAGGCTTCACCAAACTCCTTCGTGAGAGTTTGTGTGACCCTCAATAGTTCCCCAGATTTGATGTTGCCTAGGATTTCTATGAGCTTATTCACAGTTTCAAATTAATACCCATTGTGCATTTATGAAAAGAATAAATGGGAATACATTTGGAACCTAAGCGGTCTATGCAGAATACCTTCACTTCTATGATGTCCAAATCAGAGCAGTCCCGGATCACTGCTTTTGCTCAGAACGTCATGGGGGCTCAGTGCGTTGTCGAAATCGGGTGCTGGGTCGGTGAATCAACCAAGGCTATTTTGCGTGGCTTCAGCGGTGAGTTGCATCTGATCGACAAGTTTATCTGGACCAGCGATCATCACGAAAAATACCCTGACATAGCGGCAGTCGGTGAAGATTTCAGCGCGATAACCCGTGAAAATCTGAGTGATTTTGACAGAACGGGCGAGATCCACCTCCACAAAATCTCGGCAGAAGAGTTTAACCCGGCTTTGCTGGGGGACACCCCTGTTGGCCTGTTAATCCTCGATGGTCCCAAGGACCCTAGGCTTGTTCAACACCTGATCCTGCAATTCGTCCCGCATATGGCCCAAACAGGTCGCATCCTCGTCAAACATGCGGCCTCGTCCCGATTTACGGATCTGGTGGACGTTATGGTGCGCTTGATCGATGCGGAAATTCTGACGCCTGTGGCCGAATTTCCGGCTGAGGGAGCGGATACTATGCTTGCCTTTGGGCCGGGGCAGGTGACGACAGTCCCGGACGAGCTGTTGAGCTCTACCTGGTTGGATGTTTTTGACAAACACTTGAAGCCTGCGTTGGAGCGCTGTCCAGTGGGGCAGTTGCTGCCGGTCATTTGGTTGCTTCGCGCCAAGCACAAGGATGCAGCTTTTCAGTGCGCCCGCAAACTTTCCTACTCCCCGTCCTTGTTGAATGCTTGGGTCGACCTGCAGGACTTTTTGCTGAACCGGGAAGGGATGGATTTGGAAGTTTTGATCGAGCTGGAAATGCATCTGACGG
>JBMTIF010000236.1:0-4511 GCA_049437045.1 Alphaproteobacteria bacterium
TCCTTGTCCAAGTCCACGTAGCCCTGTGCGGCTGCGGTGTTCAGGAAAGTTTCGGACTCAGTTGGATTCAATCGGGCTTCGACCTCAATCAAAATCTCTACGCTGTCGTCCGGCTCAAGCGTGGCAACAGTCGTTCCACCGAGATTTTGGAATGGCGTGAGTTGCGCACTGGAAGGGTTGGTGAACCCAATAAAGTCCTGCGCGATATCGTAAGCATTCCACACCGTCCCACTTGGAGGACCGTTGATGATGCTGACCGACAGAATTTCCTCAACCATGGTCTGATCAAGCAAATCATCGATGAGTTCGAGATTATAGAGATCAAGCTCCCCAACATTCTGCAAAGTGAAGGCAAACACCAATCCAATGTCGTTCACGGTTTGACCGGTGTTCAGGGGATAGGTGACGGATCGCAAGCTCTTGTCCAGCCGGAGCGCAGGCAAAGGGGTTGGGACATCGCCAGGGGTATTGTCGGTATTGGTGACACCACCGCTGCTCGCGATGAAATCGGCATCATCAGACAAATCGACCAAAGGAATGGTGCCAGTGCCGCTGTTGCTGTTATCGGCATTGGCTTCGCCGCGTACTTGATTCTGGAACGTCGCGGCGAGATAGGAAACATCCGTGTTCACCCGGATCGAAAATCCAACAACGAACTCTGCGCCAGCCTCCAACTGAGAGGACGCAGGTTCAAGCGCGTTAAGCTGCAAGTCACCGTCAAAGGTGGGATCCATCGTAATCTGAGTGAAACCATCGGTCGGTGCGTAGACAACCGCTGGTGCTTTCGGCCCCGTATCGATAACGCCCTGAAAAACGTAATCATTGCCCAGATATCCAAGACCATCGCGGAAGTTTTCGATTAACGACAGGTCATACAGACGCGCAGTTCCGCGGTTCTTACCCCTGAGATGAAAATCGAAAATGTGGGTTTCGGTCGCCTCATCCCAAACGACCCCAACCAGTCTCTTTTGTACAAGAAAATCAATGGGATAAATGGAGGCATAAGCCGTATCGTCTTCGAAAGGTTCTACACCGCGGTTGTCAGGCGTCGAATCAACATCTTCTTCCAGCGCCGCTGTAACCTCAGCCACGTTGGTGATTTCGGCCTCTGCTGGCCAAACCCAGCCGATAATGAGCCACAGAAAAGCGGCCACAACAGCTGGGATTACCCAGCCGCTAGGTCCAACCCCGGCGGTACCTGTCAAAACCCGTTCGAAACGGTCTGTTTTATTCATTGATCACGATCAATTGCTTAGGAAAGTGATGCGAGACTTAAGCTTCGTTTTCTCAATTCTGTAGCAATTGAACGCCCAATGTCAGTTTATTTCGCTGATACGGGTTTCTTTTTTGGTTTTTTATTCCTTTTAAGTGGGTCAAGTTAGATAAATAATTGAACTTGCCAAAGCGTCTCAGTTTAAGGTGTTTGTATTTGAGGTGTATGTCTCATTTTCTCGCGCATCTTTTTCATAGGGAGAGATTCGAGGCAGAAACTGATTTATTGCAAATTGCAAATAAACCGTCCCAAAGCCGCAGAGTGGCAAAAGATTATTGTTGTTTTGCAGCAAGGTAAGTCTGCAAAGCTTGTTACTGCGGCGGTGTGTAGCCTGTCCATTGAGTCACAGGACAATGCATCTGCTCCTTCCTTGGGCGCTATGGTTACCGCTTGGTGAAACGTTGTTCTCTGCCTAAACTTGGCTCATGGAAACGCTCGCTAAGAACTCACATGGCCTTTGGGCCGCGACCGCGGTGGAAGCGCCGGAAACGCGTCCATTGCAACAGGACCACGAAACAGATGTTGCTGTGATCGGCGCAGGCTTCACCGGGCTGAATGCTGCGCTGGCTTTGCGCGCAGCAGGGCGGGATGTAACCGTGCTGGATGGGGGTGAGATTGGACAGGGCTGTTCAGGTCGGAATGGCGGTCAGGTCAATCCCGGTTGGAAAATGGATCTGTCCGACATTGCCAACCACTATGGCCGTAACCATGCCGGGGCCGCTTTGGATCTGGCTAAATCTGCGGTTCCCGCGCTTTCTTCGCTGATTCGCAATGAAGGACTGCGCTGTGAGTTCATTGAAAATGGCTATGTTCAGGGTGCGATTGGGGCGCAAGGTCTTGCCAGCATAAATCAGCGGGCCGCACAGTGGATGGAACACGGGATCGAAGCGGAGGTGCTTTCTGGTCCAGCCAGCGCTGCGCTGTTGGGAACGGACGCTTATGACGGGGTCATGCTGCATTCCCAAGGCGGCAATTTGCATCCGCTGTCTTACGCGCGCGAGTTGGGCCGACTGGTCATCGAACACGGTGGCACGATCTTCACCGGCTCTCGTGCGTTGTGGGTGACAGAAGGCGATGACCAGTTTGCCGTCGTCACCGATGGCGGGACGCTCTATGCTAAAACCATCTTGCTCGCGACCAATGGGTATACGGATTTACTGTGGCCGGGATTGGCGCAAGCGGTTGTGCCAGTCGCCAGCGCGCTATCTTCGACAGCCCCACTTTCACCGGAAGTGGCCGCTGCAATCTTGCCCGGACGTCACTCAGTCTCCGAAACCCGTCGCATTCAGGTCTACTACCGGATGACAGAGGACAAGCGCTTTGTCATCGGTGGTCGAGGCGCAACTTTTGGCGCGGCTGAAAACAGCTCGACAGCAGAAGTTCGCCGGATTGCACAGCGCTACTTCCCGGTTTTGAACGCTGCTGAATGGACCCACGACTGGGCCGGCACCGTGGCCATGACGTGGGACCATGCTCCCAAGCTGATGCGGCTGGCGGATCGGGTTTATGCCGGGATGGGATACAACGGTCGCGGTGTTGCGATGGCAACTGCTATGGGACACCAGCTCGCCCGAGCGTCACTGGGCGAGCCGACCGATCTGCCGATTACACCTCTCTACAGAACCCCGTTCCACGCTTTTCGCAAGCTGGGTATTTTCAGCACCGTACTGAAAGGGCGGATCCTCGATGGTATGGACCATCGTTCACGCCGCTGAGTTTTCAAAGAATGTGATGAGATTGCCGTCAAGGTCGAGAATGGCGAACTCGTCCGTCCCCCAAGACGTAGTTTTCAGTGCGCCATTTGGGTGAATAACGCCTTCCTCCCGCAAATTTGCATAAAGCGCATCTATCCCTGCACAGCAAAACCGGCAGCTGGCGGTTCCAGCCAGAAAGCTTTCTGCGCCAGAAACAATCGGTTGGTTTCGCCAACGTCGCTTCGCTGAAGTCGAACTCACCCGAATGCTGTATCGAGCCAGGGACAAACGTGTGATCTCCGATAAAGGTGTCGGTCAGCGTGACGTTGTTCAGCGTTGCCTCGCCTTGACCGAGCTCAATTACCCAGTCGATCACATCGTCCTGTGCGACGATTTCGCTGCTGCCCGTGCTGTTGGCCGAGCTGGTTTTCTCAAGCGAGATTTGCGCGCCTGAATGTCCCGACAAAGCAAACATCCCGAAAAAGAGTGCACCGAGCCAGAAGGCTAGTAACTTCCCCCAATCGTGAGACTGTTCGGCCTCAGCGGATGAAGGTTTCTTGCACTGAAGGGTCACGGTCGCTGGAATGCAGAAGCGTTCTAACATCAAAATCAATCGCCTGAATTTGCGTTTTAAAATGCAAAAAGCTTATTAATTGCTATTTTTGCGCTACATTAATTCGCAACAACTATACCGATTTCATTTATTTGAGAGAGATTTAATACTTTTGTATTCAACTTTTTTAATTTATCTCGTGAATGCCATTCTTGTGGTCTTATTCACTGCTTAGTGAGGATATTTCCGATTTTTTGGCTCATATCCACGTAGTCTTTTCGATGATTCATTGGCTGAGACTTGCGCCGATTGTGTTGAAATCTGCACAGGCGCCACCGACCAAAAACACTCGATCCAGAGACCGATCGGTGCGAGACTCAGCCGAAGCGCAGACCGTGCCAAGGCCGTGACTCGACCTTCCCCTGCGGGCTGGCACGACCGCAGCGAAATCAGAATTTCATAGGCGCAGAGCTGGGAAAGGACGTCGGAAACTGAAAATTCGTTCAACTTTGCTGCTGATTCCGAGCTAAGAGCTTGCGTTATTGCAAGGCAGAACTTACGCAATGGTATCCCTTACGCATTTTTGCGGAGGTCAAGGCTGTGTGGCGCTCCAAAGGTGTGCCCGCTCACAGGTCAAACAAAAGGCACACCAACGTCCCTACAGGAGTAAACGCTATGAAAAAGATTCTTGTTGCCAGCTTGGCACTCTTCGCTACTGCGAGCGTTGCAACCGCTGAAACTGTTCGTCTCGGCACCGAAGGCGCGTACATGCCTTGGAACGGTCTCGACGATAACAACGAAGTCATCGGTTTTGAGCGTGAAGTGGGCGATGCCCTTTGCGCCATCGCTGGCCTGACTTGTGAGTGGGTTATCAACGACTGGGATTCCATCATCCCGAACCTGGTTGCCGGTAACTACGACGCAATCATCGCGGGCATGTCCATCACCGCTGAGCGTGATGAAGTGATCGACTTCACCGCTGAGTACTACC
>JBMTIF010000237.1:0-4492 GCA_049437045.1 Alphaproteobacteria bacterium
GTTCAACAACACCCTTTGTCTGTCTCCGGCGCTGATTTCAACAAAGTCCGATCTGGACGAAGTTGCAGCGGCAATCGATGGTGCAATGAGCCGTGTTCTGAGCTAAGGCGCGCTTCGATTTATTTTGGAAAAGGCGGGTCTTAGGCCCGCTTTTTTTATGCCTTTAACTCACGCATTAGATGTTTTTTATATTAGGACTTTAGGAAGTTGGAATGTATGGAAAAACAAGCTCAAGAAATGCCATTAAAGCGGCATTGACCAATAAATAGTTATACTATAACAAATTTATTGAAATAGATTTGACGGCACTTGGGTGCCTTGTCGGCTAGCAATGAGTAAAAATATGAGTTTTAGAACTGTTACACAGGATTTTTCTGCTTTTGGTCAGGTTACTTCCGATGACTTGCAGAGCGCTGTTGATCAGGGTTTCAAGTCGCTGATCATCAACCGTCCTGACCATGAAGATCCGGGTCAGCCGACAGCGGAGGAAACCACCAAAGCGGCTGAGGCGCTGGGTCTTGAAGTTCGCTTCATCCCGTTGATCTCCGGGCAAATGACGATGGAGCATGTCGAACAGACAAAAGCAGCCCTCGCCGAGATGCCAAAGCCCATTCTTGCGCATTGTCGAAGTGGTATGCGCTCAACGACGCTTTGGGCGCTGGCCAACAAAGGTGAACTTTCGGCGGACGAAATCATAACTGCCGCCGGTAATGCTGGCTACGACCTGAGCGGTCTGCGACCTAATCTCGCTTAGCCAAGGCAGCGAATAAACGCCGACCCAGTATCAATATCCCAGCTGCAATCAGCGGAATGCTGAGCATCCGCGCAATCTGGTGGGTTGAGACGAAGAGGGGGTCGACGCCTTGGTCCAGCGCGATGGATGTCACTGTCTCAATCGCGCCAGGAGCCAGACCAAGCATGAGCGCTTTGGCGTCCAAGCCTGTTGTCCAGATCAGCACCACGCAGACCGCCAAGGCAATTGAAACCCCCACGGCCAAGCCAGCAAAACATGCAAAGGCCATGCGGCGCATTTCTCTGGCGGGAATTGCATCAAACCGCGCGCCCATGATCCATCCCAAGGTTGCTTGTGACGCAAACAGCAGAAGCGGCGGTAAGTCGGGCAGGGGAACACCCATCAGCTTGGCAACAGCGATCCCCAGCATCGGACCGATAAACGTGGGTGCAGGCACCTTGAGCCGAACCGCCAGCCATGCGCAGAACCCGGCAAATGCCAACCCGGCGAGCAGCAGAAAAACATCCATAACCGGCATGCTCAGGGTTTCAAGGATGGGGTTCTCAGGTTCAATGGGCTGCACAGCCCTTTCAAGCCCCCAAAAACCGAGTGCAAAGGGCAGCAGGAAGGTAAGCGTCAGGAGCCGCACCGACTGGAACAATAAAACGATGTGGGTCCGCAGGCCCATATCTTCACTGGCCGCTACAACAAACGGCAGGCTGCCGGGAACGGAACAGAGCATCGCTTCGTTAGGGTTTAGATCCGTCATCCGATGAATGATCAGAGCAGAGCCGAAAGTAATGGCGGGAATCAGAACGATGCTGGCAATGACCGACGGAACCCACAGTGTGACACTGCTAAAGAAGTCGGTGCTGGCGGTTGAACCAATTAGGTAACCAAGCATCAGGAAAGCCACATCGCGGATAGGATTGGGAAATCCGGGTCTTTTGCCAAAGGCACCCAAAGCCAAGGACATCAGCAAGGCACCCAGCAGCCACGGAATGGGCACCCGCAGCATCATCGCAATGGCTCCGCCAACAAGAGCCAGCGCAAAGCCAAGCCCGGCTATAGAGTAGGTTCGGAGGTATTTGTTGCCAGAAATGACAGTTGTTCCGTGACGCAGGTTATTGGAACAACACTTTCGACGGGGCAGGGGGCAAAGGCAACTCCTGCCTGCTATTCGCCTTCCAGCGCACCAAACTGCAGGGAAACAAGGCGAGCGTAGAGGCCTTCGCTGTCTAGCAACTCCTGATGGGTGCCGGAATCGACGATTTTGCCGTCTTCCATCACGACAATTCTGTCAGCCTTGAGAACGGTTGCCAGGCGATGCGCAATCACAAGTGTCGTGCGCTCCTCTGACATCTTTTCAAAGGCTTGTTGCACCGCCTGTTCACTCTCGGAATCAAGCGCACTTGTTGCTTCATCGAGCAGCAAGATGGGCGACTTACGTAGGATCGCGCGCGCGATGGCAAGGCGCTGCCGCTGTCCGCCGGACAGGGTCGAAGCATTCTCGCCCAGAGGTGTGTCATAACCCTGTGGCAGTGCCATGATGAAGTCGTGGGCTTCAGCGGCCTGAGCGGCGGCTATGACGTCATCATCGCTGGCGGACGGATCACCGAAGCGAATGTTTTCCCGCGCAGTACCGGCGAACAGCGGGGCGTTCTGCTGAACGATTGAAATAGCGCGACGCAGATCGGTTGGATCAAGCTCTTGCGCATCTATACCTTCCACCGAAACAGAGCCTGTTTGAGGGTCGTATAGCCTCAGAAGCAGCTGAAATACCGTGGTTTTTCCGGCGCCTGAAGGTCCGACCAAGGCCACGGTTTGCCCGGGTTCAATATCCAATGAAAGGCCTTTGAGTGCCGGTGCGTCTGGGCGGCTTGGATAGGAGAAATAGAGATCCTTGAGGCTGATGGAGCCTTGCATTTTGGCGGGCAGGGCACGGGGCTTGGCCGGCGGCTGGATACTGGGGCTTTGGGCCAGAATCTCCATCAGCCGTTCCGTCGCGCCCGCAGCACGCATGACTTCGGCATAGGTTTCGGTCAGCAGCCCAACACCAGACACAGCAATAAAGGCGAACATCACGAATTGGGTCATGGTGCCCGGCGTGATGGTGCCGTTCTGGACTTGAACCGCGCCGTACCAAAGCACGGCGATCAATCCAGCCAATACAAAGGAAAACAGTGAAGCGGTCAGCATGGAACGCACGCGAATGCGGCGCATGGAGACCTTGAAGGTGTCTTCAACTGCCACGCGGAAACGCGACCGCTCCTCAGGCTCGCGAGTGAAGGCCTGAACAGTATCTATGGCGCGCAAGCTTTCGCTGGCTCGTGCTGAGGCTTCGGCGAGGGCGTCTTGACTGGATCGGGAAAGACGCCGGACACGGCGGCCAAAAAACAGCATGGGCAGAATAATCAAAGGCCCAACGACCATCATGAGCAAGGCAAGCTGCCAGCTGGTAATCACCATCAGCACCAGCGCCCCAGCTGTCGTCGCAACCGTGCGCAAAGCCACTGAAATCGACGACCCGACGACCGTCTGAATCAAGGTCGTGTCAGTGGTCAGTCGTGAGAGCACTTCCCCGGTGCGGGTTTTGGCGTAGAAAGTCGCGCTGAGTGACAGAAGATGGTCGTAAACCGTTGCCCGCAGATCCGCGACCACGCGCTCACCCAGCAAACTGATAAAGTAGAACCGCAACGCACTGGTGATGCCCAGCAGCACGGCGCCGATGATCCCAATGATGAAAAAGATGCCCAGCGAGCCTTGAGCAGGAAAAGCAGCGCAAAGGGCGGAATTGGTCGCGCCGCCAAAACCGCAATCAACCACAAGCCGAAAAGCACCCGGCAGCATAAGGGTCAGCACAGATGCCGCGACCAGAAAAACCACAAAGCCAAGCAGCAGCATGGGATAGCGCAAGATAAACGGCAGCAACCGACGCAGTGGCTGAATGGTCCGAGCTTGTTCCCGGTGTTTCTTGTCGCGCGCCAACTCAGCCGCAAACGACGATCCTCGATCCGCATCAACCGTGGAATCAATGGTGGTCTGGGTAGCAGCGGGCAGGGAGGCGGCAGTATCGGTCATGAGAACTCACTTGATTGCAACCGAGACGTAGGCTCGCCTGGCCAAAACTTCAATCGGTTACAGGATACAATCGGTGGCCGGCTGGTCTTCCGTCGCAGGATGGAATAAGAAAAATGTACCACTATGATGATTCGGGGCGGGATGTCTGCCGTTCGTGCTCCGACGAGATGAAAATGGGAATAGCATGCCAAAGTTTGTTTTGACGTTTGAAGGTGGCCGCCAGCCTTCCACACCGGAGGAAGGCCAAAAGCACATGGCGGCCTACATGGCGTGGATGAAAAATCTAGGCGATAGCATCGTCATGCCACAGACACCGTTCAAGACAAGTAAGATGGTCGGCAAGGACGGCATCTCTGACCCCAGCGGCCCGCCGCTCATGGGCTTCCTGATGATTGAAGCATCAGACATGGACGCCGCAATCGCCATTGCGCAGGAATGTCCATTTCTGGAAATGGGCGCCATGAGGGTTGCTGAGACTATGGACATGCCGGGTTAGCGCTACACAGCAGCGGTGTGGCCTAGGTCGACTTATTCGGTTAGGCCTCAGAAACCTCACGTAAAAGCCGCATAATGAATATTATGGAAATATTGCTGTGGCTTGAGTCCGGATTATTCTAACCGGTCGAAGAAATCCGTTTAGACCGAACTGCCGGTAAAACTTTGCCCGCGATTTATTGG
>JBMTIF010000238.1:0-4486 GCA_049437045.1 Alphaproteobacteria bacterium
CGCGGAAGCAAACGCGGCCAACTTCGCCAGTGGGCAGGGCGGTACCACTGTCTTCGGCGTGAACAGCGAGTTCCATGACCGGGCCCGTTACGGGGCCGGTGCTTCCTGGCTTTACCAAGTAGGAGGGGCCACCGTTGATGGCGCCCAAAGCGTTGGTTTCGGTCAACCCGTACCCAATCCGCGGCGTTGCGTGATCAAAGGCATCGTGAATGGCGCTGACGTGCTCAGCGGGGCGGGCTGATCCGCCGCCGGCAACCTCGACTAGGGTGGTGCAATCGTATTGCCCACGCGCAGGGTGACGCAGGATTTCGAATGACTGCGTAGGCACGCCAAGGAAATGGGTCACGCCATGTTCCTGGATCAGCGACAGCGCTGTTTCTGCCTCCCACTTGTCCATCATCACCAGCTTTCGACCCGTCCCAAAGCAACCCAGCATGGACGCGTGGCAACCGGTAACGTGGAAGAGGGGAACGGGAAGCAAAATCACCTCTTGCCCGTCTTTGAACTCCGGCAATTCCGTCATCAGTCCACCAATCGCTCGGGCCATTAATGCCCATGAATAGAGCGCTGAAATCACGCCACGATGAGAGCTGAGAACACCCTTTGGATAGCCGGTTGAGCCGCTGGTGTAGAGGATCGTCGCCGGGTCGTCTGCGGTCCGATGTGAGGGGAGTGCCGGTTGGCCGCGATAGGTGTCGATCAACGACTGATACTGCGCAGACGACTCAAAACGGTGTCGAATGCAGACTTGAGCAACATCGTTTTCGTTACAGTAGGGCTGGGCCAGCGCCTGCCTCTCATCATCGCAAAGAAGCAATTTTGAGCCGCTGTCAGTCAAGCCGTAGGCCAACTCATCAGCCGTCCACCAAGAGTTCAGCAGGACCGCTACGCCACCGCACAAGTGAATGGCCATGAAGCTGATTACCCATTCGGGTGAGTTGCGCGCACACAGGCTGACTTTATCGCCGGGGCGGATGTCGAATTCGGTTTGCAGCGCTCTGGCCAACCAGTTGGCTTCCGCCCGGGCCTGAGAATAGGTGTGCGTGCTATCGCCAAGGACGAGGAATTCGCGGGTAGGGAATGCATCAGCACGGGCGAACCACTCAGGAAGCGTCTGAGGTGCGCGTGCAAAAACATTCATCTCGCCGCGACTGCCAATGGGTTCGCGTTTTATCTCGAAGGCCGGGTCATCGCGGGTCATTTCCTGCATGCGCTCACCCAGAGCACGCATGTTGGGAAGGGTAGAAACGAACCGGTTCAATTTCGGTTGCGACGACATGCTGGCTCTCTCCTCACAGCGCGACAAGTCTCAAGACCATGCAGCCAGTTCCTCCCCCAGCTGACAGGTTTTGCTCATGGGATCAGACTGCACCTGATCGCGGGGAACAGGCAACTCGAAATTGAGGTGGCATTATGGAGCTCGAAGCAGAAGCAAATACACAGTTACATTTTGAAACAAATTAGAAAACTGCCGTTATCGTCTCGTTTTACCAGCGGGTTAAGGACGAGGCGAACGAGTGAGCGTTCGCGTTAAAGGAGCCTGTTGCGGGCTCCGGGAGTTTGGAGCCTAACATGAGATTTTTTCACCGATTTTTAGCGGCGCTGACCGTTTGTGTTGGTTTGAGTGCCCTTTGGACCAACGTGGCGTCCGCCACGCCGCCCTGTGCCTATGGTACCTGTAACCTGAAAGTTGCCCCTCAATCGTGTAAGCGGGTCGAGGTGGTTGGTGCGCCGCGTGTCAATCTGCGTGCGAGCAATGCGTTTCACAGCAAGGATAACGTGATTGGCACCACCTACCGCGGTGATGTCTTTGCGCTCAAGCGATGCACCAAAAAGGGGTGCAAGGTCATTCTAGAGAGCGAGCAGGGACCGGTTGGTGCCTGGATCCACAGCAATTATCTCAGCTGCACCCGAAAGCACCGCTATCAGCAGTGCGGGCTTTACCGGATCAGTCGCCCCCATACCGATGGCTATCATTCCCACGGTGTCGGACATGGGCATCAGCATTCCCATCATCATGGCAACAGCCACACGTTCACAAGCAAGAACGGTAACTTCAAGCTGACGGTAAAGACACCGGGTTACGCGGAGCATTCCCATCATCATCAGGATTACAGTGCCTCGCAGCCTTCCTATGGCCAGCTCTTCGTCAACTTCAATATCGGGGCGTCCTTGAGATAGCCGCTAGCCGCTGTTTCCCGGATCAGCAGTTGTCCGCAAAGGCCATTGGCGTGCCAGCCAGTGGCCTTTTTCGCCATAAGAGGAGTGGTCTAAGATTATGAGGCTTAAGTGGTGCACTTATGCCTAAAAATAAAAATTAAATAAGAAATAATATTTTTTAAACTTCATTCCATTGGGTCAGGCTGACATGGTCCTCTCATAACAAAAAAGAAGCCGCGTCCTCCCTATACTAGTGCAAGCGGGCGAGGGATTGCGAGCTGCGAGAGGGACAGTATCGATGATGTACAAGGTTCTTGGCCTTAGTCTGGTCGCGTTAGCAACTTTTGCCATCTCCACCCGGTCAGTTGCGCATCCTGCCTACAGTGCGCCGGCAACCAGAACCGTCATCGCAAACTTTCCAATCAATCCGCAAGCCCCCATCATGACGGGCCCGATGGTCATCGCGAACTATCCGATTAATGGTGTTAGTCCTTATCCGGTCACGCCGCCCACTTACGCCACCTATGCTCCTGCACACTACTCGACCGTGCAGGTACCCGTGCCGCACCAGATGCCTGTTCATGTTCCGGTTCAGCACACCTATGTTCAGCAGGCTTCAACGCAGGTCGTGCCGACGCCTGTTACCTATCAGGTTGTGCAGCCTGCGCCTGCACCCGTGGCCGTTTCAGCGCCTGTGATATAGCAGCAGGCCGCAGCCGTTGCTGTTTCTCAGGTTCGTCACACTGTGGCCCCGCAAACAACGCTGCGTCCGATGCGGCCAGTTGATTGTATCTGTGCACGTTCAGCGACAGGCGCAAAGGTAAACGTCTACAACACCGCCGCCCGGTGGCAGGCGGCTCCCACCACCAAGATCGGTGGCGGCAAAACGACAGTGGATGTCCGAGGCTTCCACCAAGGCTATTGGCGCGTCTCGTACCGCAACAAAAGCGGTGGCGTGAAATACGGCTGGGTTCGCGAGCATGATCTCGTGTGCAAGCAGACCCGTGTCATGGCTTCGGGGTATTAAATTACAGCCCGCAAATAATGACTTTAGTTGCTCAAATGCCAAACTGCATAAGTGGTCTGAACGTATCCTGTTGAACTGTCCTGCGAGCCGTGTTGTAAGGCTGTGTAAGGGTTTGCGAGTGCGGGAAGGTTAAAGCATGTCATCCTATGTTTTTACGTCAGAATCTGTGTCAGAAGGTCATCCGGATAAGGTTTGTGATCAGATCTCGGACGCGATTGTCGACATTTTTCTGTCGAGAGAACCGGAAGCACGGGTTGCTGTCGAAACCATGGCGACGACCAACAAAGTGGTTTTGGCCGGCGAAGTGCGCGGCGACGTTACCCACGAAGAAATGATTTCCGCTGCACGGGATACGATCAAGAAGATCGGCTACGAGCAGGAAGGCTTCCACTGGCAGCACGCGAGCATCGATTGCTACGTCCACGGCCAATCCTCTGACATCGCGCAAGGGGTTGATGAAGGCGAAGGCGACTTTACCGAAGAGGGCGCGGGCGATCAGGGTATCATGTTTGGCTATGCCTGCCGCGAGACCCCGTCACTGATGCCAGCGCCCATCCAGTATGCGCATCAGATTATGCTTAAGCTGGCGGAGCTTCGTCACGGCGGTGAAACACGACTGGGTCCAGACGCCAAGTCACAGGTGACACTGGCCTACGAAAACGGTCAACCGGTCGCTACAACCAACGTGGTTGTTTCGACCCAGCACGCTGCTGACGCGACCAAGCAGCAAGTGCGCGAAATCGTTCGCGGTGTTGTTTCGGACGTGCTGCCAGCAGGTTGGATGCCGGGCGATGACAGCTTTTACTGCAACCCCACAGGTCAGTTTATCATCGGCGGTCCGGACGGTGACGCCGGTTTGACTGGCCGTAAGATCATCGTCGATACCTATGGCGGTGCCGCACCGCACGGGGGTGGTGCGTTCTCAGGCAAGGATCCGACCAAGGTCGACCGCTCAGCCGCTTACGCCGCCCGCTACCTTGCGAAAAATATCGTTGCTGCTGAGCTGGCTGAAAAATGTACGATCCAGCTGTCTTACGCCATTGGCGTCGCGCGGCCGCTTTCGATCTTTGTGAACACCTATGGCACGGGTCAGATCGACGAAAACCGGATTTCTGAAGCGGTCAGTCGCGTGATGGATCTTCGGCCTAAGGGTATCCGCACGCACCTCGGCCTCAACCGTCCGATTTACAACCGGACCGCAGCCTATGGCCACTTTGGTCGCGACCCCGAAGCAGACGGTGGTTTTGCGTGGGAGAAGGTGGATCTTGTCGAAGCTCTGAAGGCTGAATTGTCCTGATG
>JBMTIF010000239.1:0-4485 GCA_049437045.1 Alphaproteobacteria bacterium
GCAACAGCGCGCATCTGAGCGCGACGGTGATCAACGTCTCATGCGGTCTTCCTCTGCCTTCGACCGCCAAGGCAAGGGCTACCGCGGCGGCACTGCCGCCAAAGACTGCCAAAGCAACTGACAGCGGCTCACCCTGTCCCAGGAATGCCGGGTTCCAGACAAAGGCGAATGGCAAGAAAAAGCCGACGACAGCCAACCGAACGGCATGGAATGCAATCAAGAATGGATCATCGTCCGCTATCGTCGCTGCAGCCAAAGCTGCCACCGCGATCGGAGGCGTTAGGGCCGACAGTACAGCGAAGTAAAACAGAAAGAGGTGCGCCACGAGCATAGGGAGCCCGATATCAGTCAGGGCTGGCCCGACAAGGACGGCAGCGAGAATATAGGCGGAAGGTGTTGGCATCCCCATACCAAGAATGATCGTTACAACAGCCGCCAGCGCGAGCGTGATGTAAACTTTCCCGGCTGAGAGTTCGACGATCAAGCTGGCGATCTTCATCCCCAGCCCGGTCATTGAAAGACCACCAATGACCAAACCAGCCGCAGCACAGGCGCCTGCAACCGGAAGAATTCGCAGGGTCGTTTCGCCTAAAGCTTCGATAATCGCCCAAAGAGTGAGCCGCGTTCGAGCCCGGATCAAAGACGCAGCCACCACACTGATGCCACCTGCGCCTGCTGTCATCAGTGGCGTAAAACCAGCAAGAAGCATGGCCACGATCGTGACCAGAGGAATTAAGAAAAGCCAACCTGTGACAAGGACCTGTAACAGCTTTGGTCCATCGCTGTCCCCCGGGCTCAAGTCTTGATTCACCGCTCGGAAATGGACCTGCGCAAAAAGACCCACGTAGTAGAGTATCGCCGGGATCAGCGCGGCATAAATAATCTCCCGATACGGCGTCGCCGTGAACTCGGCCAGAATAAAGGCTGCCGCCCCCATAATCGGGGGCATAGCGCTCCCACCTGTCGATGCCGCGACTTCTATCCCTCCTGCAACCCGCCCGGAGTAGCCGAGGCGCTTCATAATTGGGATGGTAATCGAACCCGTTGCAACAACGTCCGAGGTTGGACTGCCAGATATGGTGCCAAACAGGCCCGAAGAAATCACAGCGACCTTGGCCGGGCCACCACGAGCTCCGCGGGTCATGGCCGACGCGAGATCGAAAAAGAACTGACCGCCACCCACTTTCGCGAGCAGCGTTCCAAAAAGAACGAAGATGAAAACGTAGCTGGCAATTACCTGAATCGGTACGCCGAAGACGCCATCCGTCGTGAAAAGCAAGATGTCGAGGGAATAGCTAAAGTCCTTAATTCCATGGCCAAACGGCGCCGGAAGCCAGGATCCAAACCAGTTATAAATAAGAAACAGCCCTACAATTGCGGTCAGCCCCAGGCCCGCAGTTCGCCGGGTTGCTTCCATAACGAGCGCCAGCAAGCAGCCGCCAAAAAACAGTTGTGGGGTCGTTAACGGATCCAGAAAAGTAATCCGCTCGCTGATTGTTTCGGACTCGACGAAAAAGTAAGCACCCGTAATTGCACTGAGCGCGCTCAGAACAAAGTCGACGGTCGTTGGATTTTCTGGCGCTTCACGTCCATGGCCAATGGCGATGAACAGCAGTGAAAGAATCCCGGCAACGAACAGAACCCCGAGCACAAGGGGGTCGGATATGACAAACAGGTTCGCGTAGATCACCCACGCAGCAAAACCAGCGGCCGCAACCTTCAGGCTTAAGCCCAATGGTCCGCGTAGCGACCGCCGGTTTCCGGTAGCAACAAGCGCTGAAATCAATCGATCAATCCGGCCTGGCGGTAGGCCATTGCGGCACCGGGGTGAAAGTCCAGAACTGTCTGGCTCACGATCAATTCAGGGTTCAATGACTTCATTGCGCCATGAACATTTCGAATTTCATCGATGTTATCGATCAAGCTAGACGCGAGGCTTTGAGCGATTGCATCTGGCATTTCATCGGTAGTGATAACCATCGCACCGAGCGCGATAGACTGTATCTCACCAGCCTGTTTGGAGTAGCTGCCGGCGGGAATACTGAAGGCTGCCGTGCCAAAGGCCTCGTTCGTGGCTTCGATCACGGACTCAGGGACACTTAGGAGAACAACGTCACTGTTCTCATCAATCGCGCGGAAGGAAGAGTGACCGACGAAAATCCCGTTGGTGACAATATCGATACGGCCATCCTGCATCAACTCGCCCTGCTGCTTCGAAGCGGCTCTGACAAAGCTGCCGCCATTGTCTTCCAAAGTATCGCGGCTCAGGCCTGCTGCTTCGAGCATGAAGAGGGCAACATCACCAGTGATGTTCCCAGCCCGATTGATGCCGATTTTCAGCTTCGCGCCAGAAGTCGCCAAGTCATCGAGGCTGTCGATGCCATACTTCTCAGCCAACGATTGCCGAACGAAGAAGTGCATGGGCGCCCAGTTGTACATATACCCAATAGCTTTGAGGTTCGTGATGGGTTCATTGAATGGAGCCTCCCCCATCAACCCAAGCTTGACCTCCGCGTCATGAACAAGGCCAAGATCAGTTCGATTAGCGGCTAGAAGTGCAAGGTTCGCAAATCCACCGCCAGAGGGTTGGTAGGTAATGACGGAATTTGAATTATCGGCCTTTACCGCGCGGTCCATGCCCGCACCTAGTAGGGACCAAAGACCACCGGGGCTTCCGCCCGAAAGAGTAAGGTCTAGGGGTTCAGCAGAAGCACCGCTTGCACACAAAACCATCGCGGCGGCAAATGACTTTAGCTTTAGCATTTTGAATAATTCCTCTGAGCATAAGTTGTGCCTGCTCAAATAGCTGAAGCGAAGGTGTCATTCAGCTTCAACAGATTTCGAGATGTAACTATGGACGTCATTCGAGATTTGGCTTGAAGGAAGAAAATTCATGGGCCTTTAACCTGGTTCAACCCGCGCTGAGACTGTGCCATGTAAGGGGAAACAGGTGAGGCAGCGTCGCAGAGCAGAAGCGAGGCCGCTCGCCTGCACGAACCACGTGGCGGACGGAGCAAATGCCCAACGACCCCCTGCTTGAACCCTTTCAGCTGCGTCACCTGTCGCTGCGCAATCGGATCATTAGCACCGCGCACGCACCGGCCTTTGCCGAAGACGGCCAGCCGCGGGACCGCTACCGACTGTACCACGAGGAAAAAGCCAAGGGCGGGGTCGCGCTGACCATCATCGGCGGATCCACGAACATCTCGCCCGACAGCCCTTCTGTCTTCGGCCAACTCTACGCCGGCGATGACAGCGTGGTTCCGTGGTTCCGGCGCTTGACCGATGGCGTGAGATCACAGGGTGCTGCCGTCATGTGCCAGATCACCCACATGGGCCGGCGCACCACCTGGGATCAGGCGCATTGGCTGCCGGTCGCAGGGCCGTCGGGAACCCGCGAGCGCGCCCACCGCGCCTTTCCCAAAGCCATGGAACCTGAGGACATGGATCGGATCGTGCAGCAGTTCGCAGCGGCTGCAGCCCGATGCCAGCAAGGCGGGTTCGACGGGATTGAACTGCTCTCCCACTCGCACCTGCTGGGGCAGTTTCTCTCGCCGCTGGTGAACCGGCGGGATGACCACTACGGCGGCAGTCTGGAAAACCGCCTGCGCCTGACCTTCGAGGTGCTGGCGGAGGTTCGAAAGGTTGTCGGAGCCGAGTTCATTCTCGGGATGCGGATCACGGGTGACGAACTCAAAAAAGGCGGCCTGTCCGCCGATGAATGCGTCAAGGTTGCCCAATACCTGGCGCAAAGCGGCTCGGTGGACTTCCTCAATATTCTTGCGGGCGCGCCCTACGACGATCTGGGTCTGGCTGGCTGGGTGCCGCCTATGGGCATGCCTGCAGCAGCTCACCTCACCGTCGCCGGCCGTATCCGGCAGGCCGTCGATCTGCCCATCCTGCACGCTGGCGGTATGGCCGATGTCGCCACCGCCCGACACGCGGTCAGCGGCGGGCATGTCGACCTCGTCGGCATGACCCGCGCGCAGATTGCCGACCCGCATCTGGTTGCCAAGCTACAGCGCGGTGAAGAAGCCCGCATCCGGCCCTGCGTCGGACTGGGTTACTGCGTCGATCGGGTGAACCAGGGCAAGGACGCGGTCTGTGGGCATAACGCCGCCACCGGCCGCGAAGCGCAGCTTCCTCACTTTCACGAAAAATCTGAGCGCAGGCTCCGGGCGGTCGTCGTCGGGGGCGGCCCTGCCGGGCTGGAAGCTGCACGAATCCTCGCTGAGCGGGGGCATGACGTTACCCTCATGGAGGCGGGAAGCGCCTTGGGTGGGCAACTGCGACTGGCATCCGGCAGCCCGACACGTGCGCAGGTTTGGGCGGTGGCTGACTGGCTGATCAGCGAAGTGCAGCGTCTCAACATCGACGTTCAGCTCAACACCTTTGCCGAAGCGGAAGAAGTTCTGGCGCTGTCCCCCGACGTGGTCATTGTCGCCACCGGCGGTTGGCCGGAACCTGATGAGCACGAGGGCGCTG
>JBMTIF010000240.1:0-4464 GCA_049437045.1 Alphaproteobacteria bacterium
GATCCAGCGCAAACAGCCAGGCCGAGATGACAAAAAATGCCGGTTTCATGAATTCTGAGGGCTGAAGCTTAACGATGCCGAGGTCAATCCAGCGCTCTGCACCCTTCACCGCTTCGCCAATTTGCAGGGTCAGGATCATTCCTGCGAAACCAGCGGCCACACCCAGCAAACACAATCGCCAGATCCACACGGGGCTGAACAGGCTCAATCCGAACAGCAGCACTACCGATGGCAGCAAGAACACCAGATGGCGTTTGACGAAAAAGAAAGCTTCAAGATCCAGGCGCTCAGCCATCGCCGGAGAAGCGGAAAAAGACAGCAAAGCACCAAAGGCGAAGAGGATCAGCACGATACCAATGGTCGTCCGATCAACTGTCCACCACCAACGCCCAACGAGAGACGTGTCAGAGCGGGTGACATGGGTCATGTCAAAATTCCCTAGTTCAAATAGGCGTCCGCCAAGGCTCGAAAAACATCGCCTCGGGCTTCAAAAGATATGAATTGATCCCACGAAGCGGCCGCGGGTGCCAGTAAAATCGTCGCAGAATCTATCGATTCGGCCTTTGCTGTTGCCAAAGCGGTTCCAAAAGCCTCCTCCAACGTCGAAAAAACCTGCGTTGAAAAGGGCTTGGCAGCGAGTTGATCCGCAAAAATCGGGGCACATTCACCGTAAAGGAAGGCCGCTTTGACATCGCTGAGGTCATGCATTGCGGCCTGAAGCCCGCCTTCCTTGGACTGGCCACCCGCAAGCCAGAAGACGTTCTTGTAAGCCCGTAAAGCCACGGCTGCTGCTTCAGCGTTGGTGGCCTTGCTGTCATTGACGAAGCTGATCCCGTCCTTGGTTCCGATGAGTTCTTGTCGGTGCGCGAGGCCCGGAAAAGTGCGTATGCCGTCAGCAATTTGATCGGCCGTCAAACCCGAATGCCAGGCCAAGCCAGCAGCGATGGCAGCGTTTTGCCAGTTGTGCTCACCGGCCATTCGGGGAACCGTTCGCAGGTCGAGGATGTGATGCCCGTTGAGGCGTAGATCACCGCCATAAGCCGAAATGCCGTACTCAAGCGGTTTGGCGGTGGTCACAGACAGAACGCTGGCGCGACTATGATGGCTCAGAGCTGCGGCAATGGTTTTTCCGTGTTCGTCATCCACACCAATGAGCGCAAGATTTCCGGCCTTTTGTCGCGCAAATATCCGCAGTTTGGCGTCAATATACCCTGACAGCCCACCGTGACGTGCCAGATGATCGGGTGTGATGTTCAGCAAAGCAGCTGCGGCAAATTCCGTACTGCGGCACAGGTCAAGCTGATAGCTTGAGATCTCCAGAACAAAGGGCGCGCCCTGCGGAGGCGCATCCAGAGCCAGGACAGCATCACCAATATTACCGCCCACGGCCGCAGGCACCTCTGCCTGATGCAGGATGTGGCCCAGCAGTGCTGTTGTCGTGGACTTCCCATTGGTTCCAGTGATGCCGATGAAGGGATTTTGCGACTGACGCTCGCGCCAGAGCAGCTCGATGTCTCCGATGACAGGGATAGACGCTGCTTTGGCCAAAAGTACCGCATTGTGCGGTTTTGGGTGGGTCAGCGGAATGCCGGGGGACATCACGAGGGCGTCGTGCCCGGAAAAACCCTGTTCCGGGAAGTTCAAGCGAGTTGCACCTTCGGGCGTGGGGTTGTCCGGATTGTCGTCCCAGACATCGACCTGCGCCCCGCCTGCGAGAGCCGCCAGCGCCGTTGCCTGCCCCGTTCGTGACAAGCCGAGTACGGCGATTTTCTGGCCCTTGAGGTGTGTGAGGGGGATCATGATGTTCGTCGTTGGTCTGGCTTAGCGAATTTTCAGGGTCGCAAGACCGATCAAAGCCAGAATCACGGCGACGATCCAGAAGCGGATGACGACCGTAGGCTCCGACCATCCCATCTTTTCGAAATGGTGGTGGATCGGTGCCATACGGAACACTCGCTTGCCCGTGAGCTTGTAGGATCCAACCTGAATGATGACTGACAAGGCCTCCATCACAAACAGGCCGCCGATGATGGCGAGGACGAGTTCGTGCTTGGTGATCACCGCTATGCTGCCAATGGCACCGCCTGCGGCTAGAGAGCCGGTATCACCCATAAAGACCTGTGCCGGGGGTGCGTTGAACCACAGGAAACCAAGCCCAGCACCAACCAAGGCGGCGCAAAGCACAGCCAACTCCGATGTGCCCGGCACCATGTTGAGCGCCAAATCCTGTGACCAGTCGGGACGACCAACCACGTAGGCAATGATCCCGAATGAGCCGCCTGCAATCATGATTGGAACAATCGCCAGACCATCGAGGCCGTCGGTCAGGTTCACCGCATTCGAGCTGCCAATCATTACGAACAGGCCGAACAGGATCATGAACATACCCAAAGGCAGGTACCAGTCCTTGAAAACCGGGAACAGCAGCTTCCCCGCGAGGTCTTCGGGCGAAACAAAATAGATCATCGCGCATGCAATCAGACCAATGGCCAGTTGCCCAAAGATCTTGAAGCGTCCTGCGATACCATCCGGGCTTTGCTTGGAAACCTTGATGTAATCATCGATGAAGCCCAACAGTCCGTATCCGCTGGTTACAAACAGGACAATCCAGATGTAGGGGTTCGACAGGTCTGCCCAGATAATCGTGGAGGCCAGCATCGAAAACAGGATCATCGCCCCACCCATGGTAGGTGTCCCTTTCTTGGTCAGCAGATGGCTTTCTGGACCGTCAGTGCGAATGGGTTGACCCTTTTTCTGCACCGAACGCAGCCAGGCGATGATAGGGGGACCAATGAAGAAGCAGATAATCAGAGCGGTAAAAACTGCCAATCCACCCCGGGTGGAGGTGTAGCTGAGCAAATTGGCGATGGTGTAATCATCGGCGTAGGGGCCGAGCAGAAGAGGCAACATTTGAGCGCTTTACCGATCTAAAAAATTCACGAAACCAGAGTATCAACAATCGTGTGTACTTTTGACCCCAAAGAGCCTTTGACCAGCCATATGTCTCCAGCGTGAACAGACTGTGCAAGTTCTGTGTATAGCGACTGGGGTTCAGGGGCTGAAAGCCCTCTTTGCCGACTATGGACTGTTTTAAGTGTGTGTTCACCAAATGACCCGCTGACGTGGACGCAGTCTATAGGCAAATCGGCTATCAAGCGACCGATGGCTTCGTGTTCCTGTTCTGGATGATCCAACTCAAGCATGTCGCCAAGCAGGGCTATTCTTCGACCTTGAGTAGGTGTGGCCACCAATAACTTCAGTGCAGCCTCAACCGCAGCAGGGGAGGCATTATACGATTCATCGATCAGGATCGCCTTTCCGCCGTCAGCGGAGGCAATCTCAAAGCGCTTGCCGCGGCCTTTGAGCGGCTCAACCTGACCCATGCCCTTGAGAAAACGGGCACGGTCCAGTCTTTTGGGTAAGGCTGCCAGCAAGCCCGCCGCTGATCCACCCCATTGCTCCCCGGCCAGAGACAGTTGGAGAGGCAGACCATCAACCAGATAGCAAAAACGTGTTTCGGTTACTTTGGAAGCAACCACGCGAACATCAGCCTGCTGGTCGTAGCCGAAGGAGCGGACAGCGTGACCTTTAGCCAGTTCTCGCAAGAGCGGTGCATGTTCGTTGTCTGCGGGCAGGATGGCCAAACCGTCTGCTGGCAGTCCTTCAAATATCTCCGCCTTGGCCCGCGCAATTTGCTCAGTGCTGTCAAAGAAAGCGCTATGGGCGGCAGAAATCCAGGTAATGAGGGCAACGTGAGGGCGAACCTGCTTGGTCAGGGCGCGGATTTCGCCCGGGGCGCTCATGCCCATTTCAATGACCGCAAATTCAGTGTCGCGCGGCATGCGCGCCAGTGTCAGGGGAACCCCAAAGTGATTGTTCAGGTTGCCTTGCGTCGCATGGGTTTTGCCGAGCGCACTAAACCCTGCGGCAGCCAACTCTTTGGTACCGGTTTTTCCGACAGAACCTGTGATCCCAAGCACAAAACCCACAATTTCATTGCGCCGAGCAGACCCGAGGGCTTCCAAGGCTTTGGTGGTGTCGGAAACGATCACCTGCGCCACTGGTAATTCAAGTTCTCGATCAACCAGCAGCACACTGGCCCCCGCTTCTATCGCCTTACCCGCAAAGTCGTGGGCATCGTGGTTGGGGCCGCGCAGCGCGATGAACAGGTCATCGGGGACAATGGTGCGGGTATCGATTGAAACGCCTTCGACTGCAGTTGTCGCCTTGCCGACGAGCTGACCACTCGTGGCTGCGGCGATTTCTTCGGCGGTCCAAAGGCTCAAGGATCAATTCTCCCAAAGGTGCTGTGCTGCCCTTTGGGCTTCTTCAGCATCGTCAAACGGAAGCGTTGTATCGCCGACAATCTGGCCCGTTTCGTGACCTTTTCCTGCGATGATGAATAAATCTTCGGGTGTCATGGCTTTCAGGCCTGCTTCGATTGCTTTTCGACGATCACCAAAC
>JBMTIF010000241.1:0-4462 GCA_049437045.1 Alphaproteobacteria bacterium
GCACCAGACGGCAAACCCCTGGTTTTCAGGCCACTGGTGGGCAATATCCGTCCAATGGTGCTCGGTCTTATCACCAAGAAATCAGGCCACAGATCGCGGGTTGTTCAGGCCTTTTGCGATCACGTGCAGCAGGCGGTTTATCGCGGTGAACTGCCGGGTGTTCCACCCCAGGATCACAGCCCGTCCTGAAGCGCTGCTGCCAATCGTGCCAGCATGGCATCACACCGCTGGAGTTGTTCGATTGAAAGGAACTCATCCGGCTTGTGCCCCTGATCCATCGACCCCGGTCCGCAAACCACCGTTGGCACCCCCAGAGTTTCACTGAACAAACCACCTTCGGTACCAAAGGCGACCTTCATGGTGGCGTTCTGGTTGGCCAGCGCTTGGACGAACTTGACCACTTCAGCCCCCGGGTCCGTGTCCAGTGCCGGATAGCGATTGGTCACTTCCATATCGATTTGCGCCTGAGGAAAAGCGGACTGATAACGCGCTACAATACCATCTGCCGCAGACCTCAAACGGGCGAAAAGTGCCTCCGAAGCCTCACCAGCGAGGTTACGGATCTCGAACAGGAAAGTGCAGGTGTTGGGTACGATATTCAGCGCCGTACCGCCCTCTATCCGGCCAACATGCAGGGTCGTATAGGGCACATCGTAATCTACGTCTGAGGCACCTTCAGACTCGATTTCCGTCTGTAATGATCGGATCGCCTGCACCATGTCGGTGGCGAGATAAATGGCATTGAGCGCCTTTGGTGCAAGGGCAGAATGGCCTTCCACCCCGCGGCAGGTGACACGAGCTGCCAACTTGCCTTTGTGCCCCGTGGCGACCTGCAACATCGTTGGCTCTCCCACGATACAAAACAGGGGTTTGAACGGTGCAGGCTTGAGCATGTCCAGCATCGAACGCACGCCAACGCAGCCGATTTCCTCATCAAACGACAGGGCAACGTGAAGCGGTGTTTTCAAGCGACTGGGGTCAATTTCATGCGCGCAAGCCAGCACCGAGGCGACAAACCCCTTCATGTCACACGTGCCTCGTCCAAACAGTTTGCCGTCTTGCTCGGTCAGCTCAAAGGGCGGCTTGGTCCACGCTTGCCCCTCGACCGGGACCACGTCTGTATGACCAGACAAAAGCACCCCGGGCCGATCAGCAGGCCCAAGCGTGGCGTAAAGGTTGGCTTTGCCTTGCGCCTCATCAGCAATGATCTCGACCACAGCACCACACGCTTGGAGTTGCGCAGCACAGTAATCGATCAGCGCTCGGTTCGGGTTTGCGCTGATGGTCGGAAAAGCGATCAACTCACGCAGAATTTCTCGGCTCCGCACACCCACTCCTTTCGTCCGCAAAAACCATGTCTTTATCACCTTACGCCTAGCATATGAGCAGTTAAGCTGAATTCGTGCCTAATGATTGTTTGATTAGGGTCAGGCTAATTAGCAATTCCGAACAGAATGCTTTTTCAAGTTGAAGGAAGCAGGTGAAGCTTACGCATGACTTGTCATCCTTTGTTATCCGTTTTGGACCATGGAGCTTGATCGATGGGACGCGACCCGCGTTATGACATTTTGTTCGAGCCAATGGCGATTGGTCCTGTAACGGCCAAAAACCGTTTCTATCAGGTTCCGCACTGTAATGGTGGCGGTTACAGGGATGCCTCCGCCGCCGCCGAAATGCGTGGAATCAAGTCACAGGGTGGTTGGGGTGTCATTTTTACCGAGCAGTGCGAGATGCACCATTCCTCGGAAATCACCCCTTTCATTGAGCTGCGACTTTGGGACGACCGCGATATTCCGATGATCGCCAAAATGGCGGAGCGGATGAAGGAGTATGGCGCGCTAGCCGGGATCCAACTGGCGTACTCGGGCATCAACGGGCCTAATCTGTACACCAAAGAAGTTCCGCTAGCCGTGTCCGCCATGCCGATTCGAACCTTTACCAATGATCCGGTTCAAGCGCGCGCGCTGGACCGCACCGACATCAAGGATCTGCGTCGTTGGTTCGTGAATGCAGCAAAGCGGTCGAAAATGGCTGGCTTTGATCTCATCTGCCTCTATGGCGCGCATGGGTTTGGCATATTCCAGCACTTCCTTTCGCGGGTTACCAATCATCGAACCGACGAGTATGGCGGCAGTCTGGAAAACCGGGCGCGGTTTGTCCGAGAGGTGGTTTCAGACGTCCGCGAGGCCGTTGGCGATACGATGGGGCTGACCCTGCGGTTGTCGCTCGAAGAAGCCTTTGACGACCTCGGTTTTGCCAATTCCGAGGTGCGCGACTTCATCGAAATGCACAAGGATCTTCCCGACCTTTGGGATTTGGCGCATGGCGCTTGGGAAGACTGCTCCGGCCCCTCAAGGTTCAAGGAAGAAGCCGCCCAGTTTGAGCTGGTTTCAGGCATCAAGTCGCTGACCAGTAAGCCGGTTGTTGGCGTTGGTCGCTTCACCAGCCCCGACGTCATGGTCAAGCAACTCAAATCCGGCACCCTTGACTTCATCGGCTGCGCACGCCCGTCGATTGCTGACCCTTTCCTGCCGAAAAAGGTGGAAGAGGGCCGGATCGAAGATATCCGCGAGTGCATCGGCTGCAACATCTGCATCACCGGCGACATGACCATGTCCATCAGCCGCTGCACCCAGAACCCAACCTTCATGGAAGAATGGCGCAAGGGCTGGCACCCGGAGCGCATGAACGAAAAAGGCGGGTCCTCATCTGTGCTGGTTGTGGGGTCCGGCCCAGCAGGGATGGAAGCCGCGCTATCCTGCGCTAAGCGGGGCTATGACGTGGCGCTGGCGGAAGCCAAAACCGAGGTTGGTGGACGACTGACGCTGGAGCGCAAGTTGCCGGGCCTTTCGGCTTGGGGTCGGGTGATCGACTACCGGGAGTTCCAGTTGGGAAAGCTGTCAAACGCAGAGACCTATTTTGAGTCCGAACTGAGCGCCGATCAGGTGCTGGAATTCGGGTTTGAGAACATCTGCATTGCTACCGGCAGCCACTGGCGACGCGATGCGGCGTCTCGGCAGCATGTTCGACCGATCAGCATGGACCCCGCCATGCCAATTTTCACACCGGACGATCTCATGGCTGGCCGTCTGCCAAGCGGTAAAGTCGTTCTCTTTGACGACGACCACTATTACATGGGCGGTGTTATCGCTGAATTGCTGGTGAACAAAGGCTGTGATGTCAGTTTTGTCGTGCCAAGCGCCTACGTGTCTGACTGGACCATCAATACGCTGGAACAGGAAACCATCCAGCGGCGGTTATTGGAGATGGGCGTTGATATCCATCTGAATCGGGGAATGGTCGAAGTCGCAGCGAACTCCGTTTGGACCAATTGCACCTATACGGATAAGCGACAGGAAATCGAAGCTGACGCGGTCGTTATTGTTGGCTCTCGCCTGCCAGACGATGTGCTCTACAGCGACCTTAAAGACCGTGAAACCGAATGGGCCGATGCCGGTATAAAGTCGGTCTCACTAATTGGAGATGCCAATGCACCCGGGCCAATCGCTTGGGCCACCTACGCCGGGCACCGATATGCCAGAGAACTTGATGGCGAAGACATAGGTGATGCATTGCCATTCAAGCGAGAAATTGCTGAGCTGATAGACTGAACAGGCAGGAAAAATCAGATATGACCGCAGCAGTTTCCCTCCACAGCGTCAGTAAGCACTTCGGCGAGTTCGTTGCGCTTGAAGAGGTATCGTTTGAAATTGCTGACAACGAGTTCTTTACGCTGTTGGGTCCATCGGGTTGCGGAAAAACGACCCTGCTGCGGATGATTGCGGGCTTTGAGAGCACGACTTCAGGCAGCATCGCCCTGTACGGTGAAGAAATCGGCACCCTCCCCCCACACAAGCGGCCCATCAATACGGTTTTTCAGAACTACGCGTTGTTCCCGCACATGACAGTCGCGGAGAACATCGGCTTCGCCCTGAAGATGCTTGGCTGGGGACGAGCCGAGATCAGTGAGCGCGTTCAGAGCATGATCGAAATGGTCCAGCTCAAGGAATTCGCTGAACGCATGCCCAGTCAACTGTCGGGTGGTCAGCAACAGCGTGTTGCCCTCGCCCGGGCTATGGCACCACGGCCTAAAGTGCTGTTGCTTGATGAGCCGCTGTCAGCCCTCGATTTGAAGTTACGGCAGGAAATGCGCAGCGAGCTGAAAACCCTCCAGCGCGAAACCGGCATTACCTTCACGTTCGTCACGCACGATCAGGAAGAAGCCCTTTCCATGTCCGACCGTATTGCCGTGATGTCTGCGGGAAAAGTGCAGCAGATCGGCACGCCGCGCGAAATCTACGAGGCCCCTTCCAACCGATTTGTCGCTGACTTCATCGGGGAGACCAATCTTCTAGAGGCAACCGTGAAGTCGGTGTCAGGCAACAAACTGACCTGCGCCCTAGACGGGGGGAGCGAGTGGACCGCCCTGTCGGTTGGCAGTGTCTCTGTGGGGCAGTCGGGC
>JBMTIF010000242.1:0-4447 GCA_049437045.1 Alphaproteobacteria bacterium
CAGTAATCTAACGACTGTATTGGAGAATGGAGACACGTCACTAATCCTAGAAAAGCGCATATATCGACACCCATTACTCTCGCGTTTGCAAAGGAGCAACACACTAATTATGGCTATAATTTACGGTGAATTCGAGTCTGTTCTTCACGACTAGCAGAGGTTCTGCTGAGATTATAAAATCACGTTTCGCGTGAACTCAATCAGCCTTGGGATAAGGTCTGACTCCTCGCTGATCAGCACTGTTTGTTCATAGAATTCTTCTGCTCTGTGGCGCAGGCCAACGGCGTAGATTTCGGTTTCTTTGTTCCGCTGGCGGAGGGTTGAGCGGAGTGCTTCTGGTAGTACGGTTGCGTCTGTGTAGCGTTCAGTAGTGGAGCAGCTGGGCGCACCATCTGAGAGTACGATCAGAACACGTCGGCTCGCGGGGTAGGCTCGCAATCGACTGATGGCCCATTCAACCGCTTCATGGTCAATATTTTCCTTGAGCAGCGCCGCTTCACACAACCCCGGAAGCTGCATTTTGGGTTGTCGCCAAGTTTGATCAAAGCCCTTGATGACATAGTGGCGCAGGTCGTTCAAACGCCACGCCGTGCCGGGTTCCGGTGCGGGCGACCCTGCCTGTCGCCAAGCTTTCAACGTCTCACCGCCGTTGGTTGCAGCCGTCGTGAACCCCAACACTTCAAAGGGGACAGCAGCGAGGTTCAGCGCATCACCCAGAGCATTGAGGGCCAGTGTCGTCAGGTCCATCCACTTGCCCCGCATGGATCCCGAACAATCCACCAGCAGGGTAAGAGCGGCGTCGAGGTCCTGGCTCTGATATTCCTGCTTGAATGTGCGGCGGCGATGGGGTGCAGCGACAATCTGGGCAAGGCGCGAAGCGTCAATCAGGCCTTCTTCCTGATCGAATTGCCAGTCGGATTGTCGCCGCGAACGCAAGGCCATGGCCAGCGCTCTGGACAGGCGTCGGGCTTCTGTGTGCTGTGAGCGGTATTTTTCGCGCAGGCGCTGTGCTTGTTGCTCAAATACCGTGTCTGGCAACACTTTGGACAGGCTGACTTCCCGGTCAAATTCGGTGGTAAAGGGCACCAGCAAAGTCGCCTCGTTTCTGGCTTCTTCTGCTGCGTTTTGCTCGTCAGGTTGTTCGATGTTTTCGCCTAAGTCGTCCAGCCGTTCAAACATGTCGCGGGCAAAGGAGGTTAGATCGGCATCGGCCTCACCATCACCGTCACCGGTTTCGCCCGGATCGGTTTGCGGGCCTTGGATGGGCTGGTTTTTGGGGGCGGAAAGAGCGCGGGAGAGCTCGTCAAAAAAGGCTTTACTGGCTTGAGTAAAGGCCGAGGGGTCGTGCAGGGCTGCGTCCAACTGTGGGATCGAGTTGGGGCATGTCCGCTCCAGCCATGAAGCCCACATTTCCACGGCACCAGAGTTCCACAGCGGCTCCTCAATGCCGCTCCACCGGTCGCTGAACACCAGCACCAGCGCCCGTTCCAGCGGCAGTTGAGCGGCGAGAAAGGCATGGGCGCAACCGGCGTCTTCGAGTTCCTTGAAACTGACTTCCTGCAAGTCGGGAAACAGCCCCGGAAAATCACGCAATCCCAATGCCGTAGCCCGTGCAAGCGCGAGCCGATCAGCCAGACCTGACATGGGACAAGGAAAGCGTTTGAGGAAGGCCGTACGGGCGAGCGAGCCACGGGCGATAGACCACTGTTCGAGTGACCAGTCCGGGCGTGCATCGGGCAGGGGGTGCAGGTGGTCCGGCTGACCAGAGAGCGGGACAGAGAGCTTTTCAATCGACCGCCGCATCCGCTCAAAGCTCAGCGTGCGCTGGCGTTGCTCCGAGCGTTCCAGCGTGGTGAGGTCATCATCAGGGTTGGCCCATAGCTGGAGCCATTCAGCCCCGTGGCGGACCTTTCCACGAAAGTCGCGTTTCTGGATTTTGGTGCGGATTTCCTCCACGGCAAAAGCCAGCGTCTCAGGTGAGGGAGGAAGAGATTTCCTCGGCAGCCGTCAGCATGGCCGGCAGGAATTCTTCCAGCATTTCTTCGGGCTTCTTCTGCCAGGTGTGGCAACACACATTCATCGCGGCCACAACCTGTTCCGACGAATTGCGGATCGGAACGGCCAGCGAGCAAATGCCACGCTCGAACTCTTCCCTGAGCAGGCAGTAACCGGTTTCGCGGACACCAGCGATGGCCGTGAGCAGTCCTGACACATCCCAAATGGTTTGGTCTGTCATCGGCTGGCGCGGGTAGTCGCGCAGCAGTTTTTCCAGCTTGGCGCATTCCAGATCGCTGAGCAGAACCCGACCCAATGAGGTCGCAAAGGCCGGTGCGCGGGTGCCAATGTTGAGCTGTACGTTCGAGATCCGGTGCCCCGCCGTTCGGCCCACGAACACGATTTCTCCGCCATCGAGGACGGCAAGCGAGCAGGTATGATCGAGCTGCGTTGAAACCCGGCGCAGGATGGGGCGGGAAACCTCGGTAAGCCCCAAACTGGAAATATAGCTGAAGCCCAACTCCAGCACTTTTGGCGTCAGCGCATAATTCTTGCCGTCAAAGCTCGCGTAGCCCTGATCGCACAGGGTGATGAGGTACCGGCGAGCAGCGGCGCGGGTCAGGCCCGACTCTTCAGCGACGGAGGATAGGTTCATGATCGGCTTTTGGGTCGAAAAGGAACGGAGGACTTGCAGCCCCGAAATAAAGCTCGCCACCACTTCTTTGCGCCCGCTCTCAGGCGCGACACCCGGGCCTTGGCTGGAGTCTGTCAGGGGGGTGAACGCATGAATTTGGGAATTCATTTGCTTGTCTCATACCGTTTTTGAACGCTGTGCGAACAAATTACCGTTGTACGAACAAATCTCAAGCTTTTTTCTTGACCGAAAACGACCCCGTATAAAACTGCGAGTGCGCAGCAAAAGACATCAAGGGGAGGCCAAATGTCTGCTTACACGACCGATTTCGGCTCGATTGAAGACTTCCGCAAAGGCGGGGTCATGGCGATCGACGATGATCCGAAAAACTACGTGTTTTCCAATATCTTCGAAGTTGCAGCCAATGCAGCGCCCTATGAGCGCGTCGCCGTGGGCAAGAACTTCGAATATGTCATTGAGACCATCCGCGCGGAGGGGACTTCGGACTGGTACACCTGTGCGCATGACGAGTTCATTCTTGCGATGGATAACCCGATCACGGTTGAGCTGATGAAGCTCGATGACCCTGATGCGGTGGTGGATCCGGAGAGTGAAGGCGCGGTAAAGATCAGTGGTGAGCCCGCAGGTCGTGCGATGGGCTGGGCCAAGTTGGGCCGTGGTCATATGTGCATCCTTCCGGTCGGCAGCGCGTATCGCGTGAAGTCCGAGCGCCCGGCAACGGCGATTTTCCAGACGGTCGAAGGCAAGGAAACGGTCCAGCGTTGGGCTGAAATCTGCCAGATCGAGTCCATTGCTCAAGCCTGATAAACGGCTCAAAGAATTCCAAGGGGAGACCTAACCATGCCAGACGGCGACGCTAAAATTCAGCATCATTTCGGCGCTTCTGCAGCAGACAACATTACCGGTTACCGTTCTTTCGAAGCCGGTTCCTTCAAGTTCCGTCGTGACGAATACTTCGCACACATCCAATGGCCGGGCGGCATTCACCAGATGCCAATCGACGTGTTCCTGCGCGCGCTGATGCGCGACGTGGCGTGGGGCTTCTTCTACGGCACCGTGAACTTTGACACCGTGTTCGGCACGATCAACTACTACGGTGAAGTGGACATGTTCGCGGGTAAAACGAACGAAGCCTTTACCTCGGTCGGTCGCGACTTTACCGAGCGGTTCCAGTCCGACGAGCTCATGGGCACCTTCAAGGACATGATCAGCGACTGGACCAACGAAGGCTACGACCCGTTCGCAGCACCGCAGGAAACTGGTGTTCCGTGGGGTAACAAGAGCGGTGACAACGAAGCGGCCATCACCCGCGAGCGCGTCACGGCCAAGCGCATGGTCGGCCTGCCCGGCGACAGCGAAGTCCGCACAGACGAAAACGGCTTCCCCGTGAACCGCATGTTCGCAGACGTGGAGCAGGACCAGCCTGAGTTCCATGTTGAAGAAGGGTTCGAGGACGAGTTCGCAGCCTTTAACCTGTTCGGCTATCTGTCGCGGTCCGACGTCACCTGGAACCCGTCGGTATGTTCAGTGGTGAACGAGAGCCTGTTCTGTCCAACGTCAGAGGAATTCATTCTGCCCGTTGAACACGGCAATGACCGCTGTGAGTGGTTCCTGCAGCTTTCGGATGAGATCATCTGGACCATCAAGGATGGCTCAACCGGTCGTTATCGCGCGCAGGTTATCGCCAAGGCTGGCGATATCTGCTGCATGCCTGCCGACATCCGGCATCAGGGTTTCTCGAACAAGCGCTCCATGCTGCTGGTTTGGGAAAACGGTTCGCCGAAGATCCCGGATCTG
>JBMTIF010000243.1:0-4445 GCA_049437045.1 Alphaproteobacteria bacterium
ACGGATTGGGCCCTCAATTATCGGTGTTGGACGCCTCACTGACCCGTGCTTAACAGCAATGACGCATTCCCGCCTGCGGCCGTTGTATCGATGCAAAGATGCCGCTCGGTCATGACATGCGCCATGCTGGGCAGTTCGGTAATCAGCTGGACTATCGGACCAGATCGGCACGAAAGAGCCTGAGCGTACGCGCGCCCTTCAGCTTCGTCTCCCCACCACAATACGCCGCCCATTGCAGGTAGGGTCTTCAGGTCTTGAGCAGATAGATTACCGCGGGTCACCACGGCACGACCGCCCAAGTCCTCGACGCATCGTTTTTGCGCCTGTGCGGTCATTTCTCCGGGGCCAGCGCAAAGTAAGGGTGCCCGTTGAAACAAAGCCAACTCGTTACTTTCACCAGTTGGACCCGGCATTGATTGTCGCCGCGAGCGATCTTCTGACTCAGAGGCGAGGGCAGCGATTTCGCAGGCCAAAGCCTTTGGGTTCGCAGGTTCGGGCCATGCGACGCCTGTCATAGGGGCTGCTCGATATTGGAAACGCGGCAAGTAGTTCGGACCACCAGCTTTTGGACCTGTTCCGGACAGGCCTTCTCCCCCAAAAGGCTGACTGCCAACAATGGCACCGATCTGGTTGCGGTTGGCGTAGATGTTCCCTGCGCGAACGCGGGCAAAAGCTGTCTCGATCCGCTTGTTGATTCGACTGTAGATTCCGAAGGTCAGGCCGTAGCCGGTAGCATTGATGGCATCGAGTACGGTCTCCAGCTCATCAGCCGCGTAAGTTGCGACGTGAAGTACTGGCCCAAAGACCTCACCCTGCAGCGCTTCTATACCCTCGACCTTGATCAAAGCTGGCGGCACGAAATTACCGCAAGTGGGTCGGTAACCGCGGTGACGGTGGATCAGAGTGCCGGCCAATTTTGCTTCTTGGCAGTAGTCCTCAATCGTTGCCGCTGCTTCTGGCGTGATGATTGGTCCAATATCTGTCGATAGTTCGCCCGGATCACCCAGACAAAGCTGATCAATCGCACCGATCAATTGCTGAATAAATTCTTCGGCCACGTCCTTCTGCACGTAGAGGCACCTGAGCGCAGAGCAACGCTGGCCGGCTGACTGGAAAGCCGAAGTCAGGATGCCCTGAATGGCCTGTTCAGGCAGCGCAGTAGAGTCGACCACCATGGCATTCAGCCCGCCAGTTTCCGCAATCAGTGGGGTGCCGGGCGCACAGCCTGTTGCAATCGCAGACTGAATTTTCCGCGCGGTCGCCGTAGACCCGGTAAAGGCGACGCCTTTCACACGACGATCGCGGGTCAACGGCATTCCCACTGTCTGACCGTCCCCGGGCAGAAGTTGCAGCGTGGTCTGAGGGACCCCGGCTTGATGCATCAGGTCAGTTGCCCAGGCGGCAATCGCTGCCGTCGTTTCTGCTGGCTTGGCGATAACCGCGTTGCCGGCGGCCAGTGCAGCAGCAATTTGGCCGGTGAAAATCGCTAATGGGAAGTTCCACGGACTGATGCAGACGTAAGTTCCTCTCGGCCCTGAGGCATCGGTCAAGTCCTGAACTCGGGCAGCGTAATAGCGCAAAAAATCGACCGCCTCACGGACTTCCGCGACGGCATCTGGTAGCGTTTTTCCTGCCTCCGCAATCAGGAGCGAGAAAGCCTCTGCGTCGTTCAGCTCGTACAAGTCAGCAATATGATTGAGTTTTTCCGCTCGTTCATTCGCTGCGCTGTTCCACATCCGCGCAGCGTCCAGCGCAGCATCAACCTCTGTCGGTGTTGTCGTGCGAACTTCACCGATCACAGTACCAGTCGATGGGTTATGGATTGGAAACGTTGTGTATTCTTCGACTGACTTGATCGATATACCGGGCGCGAGTTTGGGTTCTATCCGCAGCCCTACTGGCGCAAGAAGTTTGGTTTTGATCTGGGCCAGGTGGGTTAAGTCTGACAGATCCCAACCACGCGCATTTTTGCGCTCCGGTTCGAAAAGAGCAGGCGGAAGTGGGATCGGGGAGGCGTTATGCCTCAACTGCTGTTCCAGCCGGTCAAAGGGACAGGCGACAAGGTTTTCAACCGTAATAGTCTCATCAGCAAGCTGGTTCACAAATGACGAATTGGCCCCATTCTCGAGAAGCCGTCTTACGAGGTAGGCGAGCAACTCACGATGCGCACCAACCGGGGCATAGACACGGCACCGAATGCCTTCGTTCTGTGCGAGATGTCGATAAAGTGCTTCGCCCATCCCATGCAGTCGCTGGAACTCAAAACTTTGCGGATTGAGCCCCTGAGCCATTTCCAAAACAGCAGCAATGGAGTGCGCATTGTGGGTGGCAAACTGCGGGTACAGGTAATCCGTCATTCCCAGCAGCTTTTGCGAGAGCGAGATAAAACTGACGTCCGACGCTGACTTTTGGGTAAACACTGGATACCCGCTCAGGCCGTCAACCTGTGCCTGTTTGATTTCCGAATCCCAATAAGCCCCTTTAACCAGACGAACCATCAACCGCTGATCGAGGTCTTTAGAAAGCCCGTAGAGTCCGTCAATTACGTCCCCCGCACGACGGCTATAGGCTTGCACTACGACACCAAAGCCATCCCAACCGCGCAGGGACGGATCGGTAAGTACTTCCCGGACCACGGCCATCGACAAGCCAAGGCGGTTCGCCTCTTCTGCGTCGATGTTCATTCCTATCTCCGCTTTTGCCGCCCGCTGAGCGAGATCTGTCACGACAGGAACCAGCTCTTTCAAAACTCGTTCGGATTGCGCGACCTCGTAACGAGGGTGCAGGGCCGAAAGTTTGATTGAAATGCCCGGGTTGTTTTGGACCCCACCAAACAACGGCTTGCTCCCAATCGTGTCGATGGCATTTTGGTACTGACGCTGGAACCTGTAAGCGTCTGCAGCGGTCAATGCAGCCTCGCCCAACATGTCATAGGAATAGGTGGTTCCGCGTTTTTCTTCCTGTGCCGATCGGACAAGCGCGGCATCTATGGTCTCTGCGAGAACGAACTGATGGCCCATCTGTCGTATGACGGCTTTGACTGCGGCTCGGATTGCTGGGGTGCCTATGCGCCGTACCAACCCCTGCAAGACTTCAGCAGCATCTTCGCCACCTGGATCCAGAACCTGCTGGGTCAGTAGCAGTCCCAGAGTGGATGAATTGACAAGCGCTGAGCCTGATTGATTGAGATGCCGGGACCAGTTTGCGCCCGCAATTTTATCGTCAATCAGCGCGTCGAGGGTGCGTGCGTCGGGAATGCGCAGGATTGCCTCTGCGAGACACATGAGGGCTACGCCTTCATTACTTGATAGGCCGTATTCCGCCAAAAAAGCTTCCATCAGACCCGGGCTAGCTTCTGCCCGCACAGCCTGCACATAGCCCGTGGCGCGTGCCCGGATACTCGCGCGCGATGCGGGCTCCAGATTAGCTGTTTCAACCAGCTCGCGGAGCAGGTCATGGTCGCTTTTTCGCTTATTGTGGTCCCAAATTAAGTCGAGGTGCTGCATCTTGCTGTGACTCCTGTTCAGCGCCCCAATGATAGGGAATCAACCGCAGACCTTATTCCTTTATTTCTTCAATTCATGGTCTACTATGTTTAAAAAATACTAATTGGCTGCATGAAAAGACTACAATGACAGATAATTTAGACCATATAGACCGGAAAATTTTGCGTGCTCTGTCCGTTAATGCTCGCCTGTCCATGGTGGCATTGGGCGATCAGGTAGGACTCTCCAAAACGCCAGTAACAGCTCGGGTCCGGCGACTTGAGAAGGCCGGTTTTATAAAGGGCTATCGGGCTGAATTAGACGCCAGTCGACTAGGCCTTGAGCATGTTGCTTTCATTGAAGTTAAGCTCTCCAATACCAGAGAAACGGCCTTGCAGGAGTTCAATACCGCGATACGCAAGATACCAGAGGTCGAAGCTTGTCACATGATTGCGGGCGGGTTTGACTATCTGGTGAAGGTTCGTACGTCGAGCGTTTGGGATTATCGTCGGGTATTGGGCGAAAAAATCTCGCAGTTACCCCACCTCGCTTCAACGTCAACCTATGTCTCAATGGAAAGTGTCATGGACCAAGGCGGTGTAAAGATCTAAGTCGCAGCACGGGGTCGGCATCGCTGGTCTGGCTTGGTAAAAGCGGCTGCTTGAAAACATCCCGACAAACACGTGGGGTGCACTCGGTTCCATTCTTGGAGCATGAAAAAGGCCCAGCTGACGCTTGTCTTGTGGGCCTTTTGAGAGTGTCGGTTTTTGCGGATCAACAGTGCTGATCCAACCGCGTTTCAACTTGAGTGCTGCTCAAGAATGAATGCTTAGACTTCAGAAAGGTAGGTGACTTTGAACTCACCATCGAGGCGTGGGCTCAACCAGTCCATCAGTCCGCCATCAACGCGTGCTTTAAGGTACGCTTGGTGATCATCTTTCGAATCCCACTTCTGAGTCA
>JBMTIF010000244.1:0-4441 GCA_049437045.1 Alphaproteobacteria bacterium
GACAGGGCGGTCGACGGTTCGTCCAGTATCCAGACACGAGCATCGTGGCTGATCGATTTCGCAATTTCGGTCAGCTGCCGCTGCCCCGGACTGAGGTCAGACACCAGCATCCTTGGGTCGACTTCGACGTTGAGCTGCTCGAATAGATCACTCGCCCGCTCGATCGCCACGGCTTCATTAATCAAGCTGTTGCGGATGAATTCGTGGTTGAGAAAGATGTTCTGCGCCACCGTTAGCGATGGTATCAGGCTCATCTCCTGAAAATTCATGGCTACGCCGGCCGCTCGCGCCAATTCCGGACTGTTGCCCTGAAACGGCGTGCCGAAGACCGCCACCTCACCGGCAGTCTGTCGGTGCACCCCGTTCAGGATCTTCAGCAGGGTCGATTTTCCCGCGCCGTTACCGCCCAACAATGCATGGACCTCTCCGGCTCGCACCGATAGATCGACATTATCGAGGGCAACGAGACTGCCGAAGTGCATGGAAATTCCCTGCATCTCGACAGCTTGGCTCTGGTCAGGCGCGACACTCACTAAAGGCTCTCCCACCGGTCAGTCTCAGCTGACCTGGCTATGGCGTGAGCGACCCGCTCAACTCGCAGTGCCTCGTCAAAGTTTGGACTTGGCTGCTCGTTGTCGGCAATTGCTGAAATCAGATCGAAGCATTCCACAATCTTGGTTTCAGAGTACCCGATGCCCAGCGCCGGGATGGGCCAGAGCCCCTCACCATAAGGATGCGCGGGACCGGTGTAGATGGTCCTGAAACCCCGCGTGTCCGCCGGATCATCGGCGAACATCACCTGCAGTTCGTCACGGCGTTCATAGTTGAAGTGGATCGAGCCCTGAGTGCCGTGAATTTCAAGCGTGATGAAGTTGTTGCGACCAAAGGCGTTGCGCGAGGCTTCAAGACTGCCAATGGCCCCGTTTTCGAACCTGAGCAGCGCTGAAACCTCATCGTCCACGTCCACAGGTGCCCGCGGTGCGTCTGAATTCTTTTCCGAGGCCCCAAGAGCATCGAAGCCACTGTCCTGGATCGGACGATCCGCAATGTAAGTCTTTGTCATTGCCAGTGTGGACGATATTGGGCCGACCAGATGGTGGGCAAGGTCAATAACGTGGGTACCGATATCCCCCAGAGCCCCCGAACCTGCAACCGACTTCTGGAAGCGCCAAGACAGCGGGCCGTCAGGGTCGGCGGACCAGTCCTGCAGATAGGTGCCTCGGAAATTGCGAATTTCACCGATCTTACACTCGGAGATTAGCTTCTTGGCAAGCGCAATAGCGGGCGTTCGGCGATAGTTGAACGCCGCCATGGAAATGACCCCAGACTCACGGACCGCAGTGGCCATGCGCTCGGCGTCTTCCAGAGTGTTGGACAAAGGCTTTTCGCATAGGATGTGTTTGCCTGCCTTGGCAGCAGCAATCGCCATTTCGGCGTGCATGTTGTTCGGCGTGCAGATATCCACGACGTCGATATCATCTCGTTGAACAACGCTCAGCCAGTCGGTTGAAGCTTCGTCAAAGCCAAAGCGGTCACGTGCGTCGTCGGCCAGTTCCTGTGAGACATCCACGACGACTTTGCGCACCGGCAGCGCAGGTGCAGGCCAGAAAAACATGGGCATGGCAGCATAGGCCATGGCGTGAGCTTTCCCCATGAATCCGCCACCAATCATGGCGATGTTTAGTTTTTTGGTCATTGTTCTTAACTCATGAGTTTCCAAAAAACGGGGATGCGACGGTAGCCCGCGATCCCCGTTTCTCAGGTGAGTAACCCGCCGCATGGAGCGGGTTACCTACGGAGGGAGACTTGGATTAGTTCATGCTATTCTTGATGTTCTTGGTGGCCTCGACGCTGTAGACCGTCTCCCAAGCATCCAGCAGGTTCTCCTTGGTTACAGGCAGGGCTGGCAGGGCCACAAAGGCCGGCGCTTCCTTGCCTAGCAATCCGTAACCGGCGAGCATGGCTTCGGTTACACCTTGGTTGAAGGGGCGCTGTGCTCCTAGGCCGTAGACGTAGCCACCACGAGCCATGGAAATGGCAACGTTTTCACCAAGGTCGATCGTTGTGATGACCAGATCGTCCTTGCCCGCAGAGCGTGCGGCGGCAATCACACCTTCTGCCGGAACGTCCCAGACTGCCCAGATGCCATCGATGTTGCGGTTGGATACGATCATGGCTGAAGCAGCCTTGTCAGCATCGCCCGAGAAGTCCGGACCTCCGATACCTTGTTCAGCAACAATAGTGATGCCCGGGTAGTCGCTTTCGATCGTAGATTTGAAGGCGTCATAGCGCTGACGCGTGACGAAGAAGTCTGCCGCGTGGAACACGATGCCGATTTCACCTTCACCGTCGAGGGCCTGAGCCATCAGGTGCGCTGCCGCTACACCATTGCCGTAGTTGTCCGCAGAGACAGATGCAACATAGTCCTGACCCGCGACAAAGTTTGCGGGAACATTGTCCATGAACACCAGCTGTACCCCGGCCTCAGACGCTGCGCGGAATGCACCTGCTGTGGCGACCGGATCGGTTGGAATGGAGACAATGATATCTGGCTTCTGCGCCAGCACGGTTTCAATATCTGCCACCTGCTTTTCTGGCTTAAAGCCAGCATCGGTTACCGCAATAACGTCGATACCCATGGCAGCAAACTGGGTCTCCAGTCCGTTGATCTGCGCCTGGCTCCAATCATTGCCGCCGTAGTGCATCACAATTGCTGCGGTGGCGTTCATGCCCTTAATCTTGGCCAGTTCATCATCCGTCAGGGTGATATCGGCAGCTGAAGCAGGGTCTTCGCCGTTTGGTCCTTTGGACAGGACCGAGGATTGCAGGCTGCTCAGCTTTTCTGCGGGATCAGCATATAGCGTCCCGCTCATAGTCAGCGTGGTAATGAGAGCACCAAAGAGTGCCATCGTAGACTTCGTTTTCATGTTTTCCTCCCAAGGAATGTTTTGGGCTCAAGCGCCCGTTGGTCGGAACTCAATGGTTCCGCAAATAACTCATGCTGAGCCGAGCGCCTTCTGCCGGGTCATCCCAGGCATCCAGCTCGGTGCAGACCCAGCCTGAGAATTGGACCTCACGCATTGCTGTGAGAATTTCGTCAGTTGGAACGTCACCCCGATCCAGCGGCGTGAAGGCAAAGGGGTCGCGCTGTAGCCCTTTGAGGTGGACGTAGGTGATTCTGCTGGCGTGCTCCCGGATCAGATCGCTGGGAGAACCGCCTGCTGCCGCCAGGTGTGCTGTGTCAGGACAGAATTTGATCGATGTCAGCTTGAAGATCCGGCTGACATCGTCCGGCCCTTCGACAATGGTCGACAAGTGCGGGTGGTAGTGGGCTTCGAGACCTCGGCTATTGCCGATGTCGTTAACCCGGTCGAGCGCTGCGCCGAGGCGGTAGTAGTCGGTATCAACCGTGCCGTTGTAGCGCTTGGCGCCACCGCCAACGACCAGGTGCTCCCCGCCTAATTCCGCAAGTCGGTCGGCGGACTGCACAATGCGCTGCAGCTCTTCGGGCAATACGTCGTCAAAGATGAAGTTGGCACCAGCATAAGCTGCAACTAGGCTCAAACCGTTGTCGGCCAGCAGTTTCCGCATCTCAGAGGCAGAGTAGTCGAGAAAGTTGCCATCGAAGAGTTCGACCCCTTCGTAGCCAGCCGCAGCGATCTCAGCGAAAGCGCGATCCATGTCTCCGAAAGTGCGGTAGTGGAGCTTTGTGATCGACGTCACACCCTCTGCGTTACCGCCCAGGTCGCCCCAGCAATTAGCTTGATACGCAAACTTCCAGTTCATCTTCATCCTCCTCAATTTGCCGTAAGCGCTGCCTGAACTGGTTCCTCTCATCAGCTCAGACAGATCTCTATTTCGCAGTTTTTGAGCGTATAGAACGTTGTTTTGTGCAAAATCAACCCTGTTTTGTGCATAATTGCAGCATTCCTGCATTTTTTCTGCAAAATAAGGAGCTTGAAATGCTGAAATTGTCGCGATAGATCATTCCAACTGGAGCCTGCCAGGCGGGATTCGGCGAATAACGCGAGATAGTCGGTGCAAAAAAACAAACGCCAAAGAGTGCGATCCAAGGAGTCGGTCGTAGCCAGTCTGGCCGAAATTCTGACGTTGATTCGGCTCGGTCGCGCAAACACGCGCCTCGCCATTGAAGAGTCCAGCGAATACGGCAGAGCTATCGTTGCCGACCGGCTGGCGACCCTGACCGAACTGGGCCTTGTGCACGAAAACGATGCAGGAGAATCCACACGCGGACGTGCGCCGCGACTGGTTCAATTCTGTGCTGACCGAGCGCTGATCTTCGTTGCAACGCTTGGTTCGAACTCCATCGGCGCGGGGTTGGTAGACCTCGACGGAAACCTAGTGACCGAGCACCATGAAACGGCGGATTTGTCGGAGCGACCAGACGATATTGTGGATCGCATCGTGCGCCTGATTGACT